>PEWQ01000158.1 GCA_002780065.1 Candidatus Hydrogenedentes bacterium CG07_land_8_20_14_0_80_42_17 | reverse complement strand
TCTTATTCAGGTAATCTTCTCCACGGTCAGCGTGAGCCTCAATAACTTTCCCATTTCTAAATACTAATCTCACACCTTCGACAAGATGACCATCTCGAGCGGTGGGAATGTCGAAATAGATTTTGCCCTCGGTAGAAGTTTCTACCGGAGCAGTAAAAATTTCGCCGCTCGGTAAATTTTGAGTAGCTTCCGAATTTACGAACAAACGTTCCTTTACGGAAAAAGTCAGGTCAGTATCTTCTCCGATAATTCTTACCTGTTTTGCTTTGCCGATGCGGCGTATAAGCTCAGCCTGCTTTCGCTCAAGTTTCTCCCATTCTCGAATAGGATCCTTTTGATCAATGAATAGCGCCGAATAAACGAATGCGGAATAATCCTCCAATGACATTCCGGCCTCTTGCGCCAGAGCCTCAGTTGGATGAATCGTAAGACACCACTTTTTGTTGTTTATGAGATAGTCTCTTACAGGCTTACGCGCCCGGGAAAATTCCGCTATTCTGCGCGGATCGATGCCGGCGAGCGCTCGCGTGTTCGAATCCGAAATGATTATCACTCTGGCATCAACCTCACGAGCTTCCGCCCAATCCAATTTAGAAATTCGTGTCAACTGCTCCTTATTAGCATTCTTGAAGAAGAACGGCTGAATAGAAGGCAGAGACAAACGTATGAACGGGTGAGCTCCAATCAAAAGCGCTTCGCGATAAATTGCTTCTGCGAGTTTACTTGATAGAGTATTTGCGTATATTCCTATCACCTCGCCTTTTTTGAGCTGTGTTGAATGCCGAACAATTAATTTTCCGTGAGCTATAATTCTGGGATCCATGTTTCCTCCAATTATTTTTCGTATTTAATAACTTTGTTTCTGCCACTGCGCTTTGCTTCATACAACGCAGTGTCTGCATTTGTTAATATCTCAGCAGTGACTCCTGTTGCAACTCCGATAGATGCTGTCACGCAGGGAAGCGGAGAGACATCGAGATTGGATATAGCGGTGCGGATCCGTTCTGCGGTTTGAATCGCTCCGGTTAAATCTGTTTGAGTCATAACGACTACAAATTCTTCGCCTCCGTATCTTGCGGCAAAATCGGAAGTTCTCGTTCCGGATTTAATTGCGGATGAAACTTTCTTCAAGACTTCGTCGCCTGCTTCATGACCATAGGTATCGTTTATCGATTTGAATTTGTCTATATCTATCATCAAACATGCGAGCAATTGCCCATGCCTCGATGACTTTTCCAGCTCTTCCGCAAATCTGATATCAAAATATCTCCTGTTTGATAATTTAGTCAGAGGATCGGTTATCGAAAGAGTTTTGTAATTATCCGCTTTCTGCACAGCCTCGTCTCTAGCGCGTTTAATTCTTAGAGCTGCATGTATTCTTGCCAATAGCTCTTCGAAATGAAACGGCTTGGCGATGTAATCCTGCCCTCCGACTTCGAAGCCCTTCAATTTATCATCGACGCTTCCAGCCGCAGTAAGAAAAATTACGGGAGTATCCGGATATTCCCGAGTCAATTCGCGGCAGGCTTCTATTCCATCTTTGCCAGGCATGTTGACGTCCATTATCACAAGATCCGGCAAAACGCTTCCAAAGGCTTCCAGAGCCAATACGGCGCTTTCGAACGAGATTGCTTCGAACCCGCATGCTTTGAATCTCTTCTCTAATAATTTTCTCAGCTGCTCATCATCATCAACAACCATTATTCTATTCATCTAAATACCTCTTTATTGTTGAAATCAATTCGTGCGGTCTGAACGGTTTTGTCATGTAATCGTTACACCCGGCGTCCAAAGCGCGTCTTCTGTCTTCATCCATTGCATGAGCAGTCAGAGCAATAATGGGAAGTTCTTTCAATAAAAGTTCTTCGCGTATTTTTTTTGCCGCGGCGATTCCGTCCATTCCAGGCAATGAAATATCGAGAAGCAATAAATCTATTTTTTCGATTTTAAGCGCTTCCAAGCCCGATATTGCGTCTTCTTTCAAAATAAATTCATATCCTGATTTTGTTAAAATCTTTTCCACGAGCTTTGCATTTTCAGGATGGTCTTCTATTACGAGGATTCGTTTAGTCATTTTTTTCACGCCTAAAAGATTCCTTGCGAATTTAATCAGTTCAGTTCGATTGACAGGTTTTACAACTTGGTATTTGACACCTAATTCTTCAAGAGCAATATCTTTATCCTCAATTGAAATGACTCCGATTTCGATAGAAGAAAATCTCGAATCTTTTTTCAGAGTTTTAATCAATTCGCGGCCGTCGCCGTCGGGAAGCTGTAAATCAGCAATCAAAGCCTTTGGAAGGGCTCCCGCACGATAAGACGACTCCAGAGTATTTAGAGCATCTGCAATTGAGTTTGCTTGAATCATGTTTATTCCTGCGGATTCGAGGTGCCTGTTGTAGAGTGCTAAAGTGTCAGGATCGTCTTCGACGATAAGTATCTGCGGAGCGGTTTTGGAATCAAATTTCTTTTCCGTCGTCATTGTAATAAAAACCCGGAATATGGAGCCTTTACCGTCTTCGCTTTCGGCTTCTATTCTACCTCCCATTAACTCGGAAAAGCGTCTGGCAATTGTCAGACCTAGTCCTGTGCCTCCGTATTTGCGAGTCGATTTGCCGTCCGCCTGGTGAAACTCCTCAAATATTTTTTCGATCTCTTCCTTCGGAATTCCAATCCCTGTATCTCTAACTTCGACTACTGCAAATTCGTTTCTTCGAGATACTGTGACTGAAACCGAACCGTGATCAGTGAATTTAACTGCATTCGAAACTAGATTCATGATGATCTGCTTTATTCTGTCTCTATCTGCTCTGATAATTAAAGCATCGTCGGTCTTTACGACGGCGCTCAATCCCTTCTTCTTAATTTGCGGATTAATAATTGTCATGATCTCATCGATAATTGGAGCTAATTTGTGTTCGCCGATATCGACCTTCATGTGGCCGGCTTCTATCTTTGAAAGATCTAGAATTTCATTTATCAGCTTCAGAAGATGTTCTGCCGACCTGAGTATTGCATCTACATCATCACGCTGTTCATCAGAAAGATCTCCGTCGAGCCCGTCAAGAAGCACTTCTGAATACCCGATAATCGAATTCATCGGAGTCCTTAGCTCATGGCTCATGTTCGCAAGAAACTGCGATTTTAATTTCGATGCCTTTTCAAGTTCCTGATTCTTTTCAGCGATCTCTGCAAGTCTTTCTTTGTCTATCTTCAGACGTTCGAGAACGGTTTCCATCATTTTGTTGTAAGTTATTGCGAGAGCTCCAATTTCATCAGTCAGCTTTGTTTCAGCTCGAACAGCAGTATCTCCTTTTGAAAATGCTTCAGCTGTGCTTCGAAGGTTTTCGATCGGTTCGAGAATAATTTTTCTAATAGAAATGTAAAAGAGAACAGTAAGAAAAACGCAGAAGAGAAGAATGACGAGATTTACCTTTTGACCGCGGTCTATCTTCTCGTTTGAGATCGAACTTATTGTTTCGGCGAGCATATTGCTTCTGTCATCCAGTTCGCTCACTGCGATTTCAATGTCGTCAGCCGTCAATTCCGTATCGCGCGCGGCGACGCGTTCAAACATAGGCTTCCAATTTTTCCAGTCGCTTTTGAGCTCTGAAACGCCTTCCTTGATTCTTACCTCGTCGAGCTGACGCTCAAAAATTTTGCGGTTGAGAAATTGAGGATCGATACGTATCGGAAGCAATTGGAACGGAATAAGATTTAATCGGCTCGACTCGGCTTCAAATATTTTTCTTTCAGAGAGCAGACCTAAAGTGCCTTCAAAAAAATCCAGGCTTATTTTTAGAGATTCGGCAACTGCCGATTTTTCGTCTTCGCGTCCATCATAAATCAGAGCATTACTCAAGCGCGCAACGTGCTGAATTATCACTCGAAGGTTTGCAATGTGATTTAGCAATTCAGCGTCGCCGCGGTTCTGCTCCGCAACAAACGTGTTTGCCGATTGAGCAAGCAATAAAAGCGCGGTGAGAGAGAAGATCATCAGAGCAACTTTTGCTCGAATGGAATTAGTGATGAATCTTAATAATTTCATGAGCTATCTGCAGAATCCGCCGTTGCGATACAGAGGAAAGCTTTGACACAATTCCAGTATCGAGTGTCGAATATTTTTTTGTTTCTCTGTGTCCAGAGGACTGTCTAACAATTCAGTTATCCATCCTCCGATAGTTTTCATCTCTGCTATGCCCATTCCGCGCGTAGTCAAAGCCGGAACTCCGATTCGAACTCCGGATGTCACGGCTGGAGTTTGAGGATCGTTCGGTATCGCATTTTTATTTACTGTAATGCCGGAATGTTCTAGAACTTCTTCTGCGTCTTTTCCGGTAATATTTTTCCCGCGAAGATCGAGCAGAATGAAATGGCAGTCTGTGCCTCCTGAAACAAGTTTATATCCATTTGAAAGCAAAGTTTCACCAAGCGTTTTTGCGTTTTCCAAAATCTTTTTTTGATATCTTTTGAATTCGTCAGTCATCGCTTCTTTGAAACACACTGCTTTTGCAAGAATCACGTGCTCAAGCGGGCCGCCTTGCAAACCGGGAAAAACTGCTTTATCCAAGGCTTTTGCATAATCCGAGGTGCACATTGCCAGACCGCTTCTCGGCCCACGCAAAGTTTTGTGCGTAGTTGCCGTAACAAAATCTGCATACCCCACAGGAGAGCCGTAAAGCCCAGCTACTACCAGCCCGGCGTAATGGGCAATATCCGCAAGATGAGCCGCTCCAACCTCATCAGCAATAGATTTAATTCGAGCGAAATCTATCTGACGAGGATATGCCGATGCTCCGCTGACAATAATTTTCGGTTTGAATTCCTTCGCTTGCTTATAGAGCTCATCATAATCGATTAGTCCTGTCTCGAAATTAACTCCGTAAGAAACAACCCTGTAAATCAATCCTGAAAAGTTAACCGGATGTCCGTGAGATAGATGACCGCCGTGAGCTAATTTCATTCCGAGAATTGTGTCGCCTGGCTTACATACAGAAAAATAGACTGCTTGATTTGCAGTTGTTCCCGAATGAGGCTGAACATTTGCATGTTCGGTATTGAAAAGTTTTTTCGCGCGTTCGATTGCAATGGATTCTATTTTGTCGATGAATTCGCATCCGCCGTAATATCTTCTGCCAGGATAGCCTTCTGCATACTTGTTGGTCAATGGAGTCCCCGCCGCTTGAAGAACGGCCTTTGAGCAGAAATTTTCTGAAGCGATCATCTCAAGTTGATTCTCCTGCCGAGATATTTCGCACTCGAGATAGTCGTACACATCTGCGTCAGCAGCCTTGAGCGCATCCAGATTCAAATTGTGTTCTGTTTTTTCTTTAGTCATACTTACCTCACTTTATTCCAACGGTAGCCGCAGGCTTTTGGCTGAATTCGTAACGTATTCAATTTAAATTATTCTTTGCCGTAAATCTTCGGCATGCTCTTTGGCAAGCTCAGAAAGCGCTTCTTCGTCAAAATTGCCTTTGAGTTTCTTATCCTTAATTATAACTTTTCCATGACATATAGTGTGCATTGCGTCGGAATTGAGAAGTTCTGACAGCAAATGCTCATCGAATGACTCCTTTGCTAAATGCGTAGGCGGATAATAATCCATTACAGCGATATCGGCATAAGAGCCTGCTTCAATCATGCCAACCGGCTTTTCAAAATATCTCGATGCAATAGCAGGATTGCCTTCGGTTAAAAGTTTGATCGGTTCGCTCAAGCCTGCGTGGGAATATTTTTTTTTGTGATGCTGAAGTCCTGCCGAAGTTTTGAAATCGCCCAAAAGATTAGGAGAAATTTCATCGGTTCCTACTCCAACAGTAATTTCTTTTTTCATTAGCTTAATAATGTCCGCCGCACCAACAGCATTCTGATAAACGACTGCGGAACTTGAATTCGAAATGAGTTCAATCTCTTTCTCTGTCAGATGCACGCAATTTGCTAATATCGTCTTTTCAGTAAGGAGATTAAACTCTGCAAGCCTTGCAACTGCTCCTTCGAATCCGCGTGAACGCGCATCTTCAACGTCCGACAAAGTTTCAGCGCAGTGAACGTGAATTCCTGCTTTCTCGTAGCTGTCCAACTGTCGGACAGCCTCCAGCGTTTCGTCGCTGCAGGTGAATTGCGAGTGCAAACCTATCATTGAGCTAAGTCTGCCGCCGCCGTGCCCGCTTCGAGTCATCTCGATGAAGCGTTCGTTTTCGGAAATCTCGGACAGTGTTATCATCTCACCGTCACGATCGGATACTTCACAGCATAAACACGCTCTAACTCCGAGATCGATTACTGCCTGGCCAACTTCATCGAGACAACCGAGCGGAGTAGTATCGCGGTAGAAAGGGGAACAATGGTGGTCGATATATGTTGTGACACCTTTCTTCAAACCTTGAATAATGGGTACCACAGCCGATAGGTAGCAATCTTCAACCTGAAGAGCTCTCTCGAGTTTTGACTGCAACTTATCAGGAATATTCTGTAAATTATTTGAATCTTCGCCCGGCATACTAATCCATCGCGCAAAAGAATTGTAAAGATGAGTATGAGCATTAATCAGTCCGGGCATAATAACTCGACCGTCAGCATCGAGCATCATTGCAGACTTATTTTTTTCTTCGAGCTCTTTCCATTCACCGATCTCTTTTATCTCATCGTCTTCGACGAGAATTCCAGATGACTGCAAAATCTTATTCTCTTTCCCGAACGTCACCACTGTGCCGGGACCTATAAGCAATTTATTATTTTTCATAGCAAGGTATGGTATCAAATCGAAAGCGATAGGCAATAGGCTACCTTTTTTCGATTTTATTACAGCATTCGAGAAGTTTTCCGAAATTTTTTACTACGACACGATGGTGTCTACGACACGATGGTGTCTACGACACGATGGTGTCTACGACACAATGGTGTCCACGACACGGTGGTGTCTACGACACGGTGGTGTCGATTTTTTCGGAAAATTCACCAAACAATATTTGACAACTCAGCATCTATTAGAATAATTATTATTCATGAGTGAAATATTAATATTTACATTATGTGATCTTCATTCGTGAATAACTTTGAAGATAAAATTATTCTTGTAACAGGCGGAACCGGGTCGTTCGGGCGCTACGTAGTTAAACGTCTTCTTGATACCAAAGTCAGAGAAATTTGAGTCTTCAGCCGGGACGAAAAAAAGCAATTCGATATGCGCAACAAGTTTTCGTCTGATGAGCGAATCACCTTTATGCTTGGCGATATCCGCGACTTAAATGCAGTTCGAAAGGCAATGTCAGGTGTTAACGCAGTCTTCCACGCCGCCGCTCTGAAACAAGTTCCGCACTGCGAAAAATTTCCTGAAGAAGCAGTAATGACGAACATCATAGGAGCAAACAATGTCATAACATCAGCTTTGGATGAACGGGTAGAAAGTGTTGTCTGTATCAGCACCGACAAAGCGGTCAAACCGGTAAATGTAATGGGACTGACTAAGGCTCTTCAGGAAAAAATAGTTGTAAACGCAAACCAAGATCCTCGTAACCGCGGAACTCGCTTTGTCTGCGTTCGTTACGGAAATGTGCTCAATTCACGCGGATCGGTTGTTCCATTTTTTCGATCATGCCTGCATAGTGGACGAAAACTTACGATTACCAATCCCGAAATGACACGTTTTATGCTCACATTAAAACAAGCTGTTGAACTAGTCATCTGGGCTCACGATTATGCAATCGGCGGAGAGACACTAGTGAGACGTTGCCCGTCAGCCCGAATTATTGATATTGCTCGGGCAGTTTGCGACATCGCTGAAAAACCATTCGAATATACCGTGATCGGAACTTATCCAGGCGAAAAGGTCCACGAAATTCTTATTTCAGATGAGGAACAGGCTCGGTGCATAGAACGAGATAATTACTTTGTAATTCAGCCATGGAAACAGCAAACATATCCGACTGCATTAGCTCG
Source organism: Candidatus Hydrogenedentes bacterium CG07_land_8_20_14_0_80_42_17 (assembly GCA_002780065.1). GTDB lineage: Bacteria > UBA8481 > UBA8481 > UBA8481 > UBA8481 > UBA8481. The sequence continues at coordinate 6,187 of PEWQ01000158.1, read as the reverse complement.
TGAATACAACTCTATCGACAACCTTATTTCTTTTGAGGAAACCCGAAGTCTCATTCAACAATCCGACCTTGAATCAGAGGGAATGGAATTTGAAGAAGGTTACTTTACTCGATGAGTTTACCCCGTATTATTGTGCTTGGAGCAGGAGGTACCGGCCGCTCTATAATGGGCTCAATACCTTCTGAATCTGACGCGGTATTTCTCGATGACAATATTCCAATCGGCGAAATAAACGGTCGATTGTGTGTTGGCAATCTGTCTAAATTGGCAGATGAACCTTCTGCGAGCGTTATTGTAGGATTTGGATGCACTTATATGCGACAGCGAAAAGATATTTTTGAGAAACTAAAAAAAATCATGTCTATGACCACAGTAATCCATTCAACCGCTGTTGTAGATTCAACAGCTCATATAGGTCGCGGCACTTGGCTCGGACCGCACGTCACAGTCATGCCCAATGCAGTCGTTGGAGATAATGTTATAGTTTGTGCTAATGCCTCAATCGATCACGACTGCCGAATTGAAGATCATGTCTATATTTCACCAGGAGTTCATATAGCCGGCGCGGCAGTTGTATGCGAGGGGGCTTTTCTCGGCACCGGCGCCAATATTATTCCCCTGATTAATATCGGCGCATGGTCTGTAATCGGAGCAGGAGCAGTTGTAATAGATTCGATTCCAGCTAATGAAACTTTTGTTGGAGTACCCGCGCGAATCATATCCAGGAGGTCATCATGACTACTTTTCGCATTCCAATTATGAAGCCGACACTTCCTTCATTCAATGATGTCCGCGCAAATTTTGAAGAGATATTTCGAACAGGGCAATTAACTCTGGGACCTTTTGTCAATAAATTTGAAGATGAAGTTGCGCGATATTGCGGTGTGAAACATGCTATCGGTTGTTCCTGCGCTACCAGCGGTCTCATTGCACTTTTCAGTGTGCTTCCAAAAGGGACTGAAGTCATTCTTCCTGCTTTTACTTTTTCTGCAACTTATCAAGCTCTCCGTTGGAACAATCTGAAAGCCGTGCCTGTCGACTGCGATGAACGATGCAATATCGATCCGGATGAAGTCTCAAAGGCTTTAACTTCCTCTACCTCGGCAATTGTCGCTGTTCATTGTTTTGGACATGCTCCGGAAATTGATGCTCTACAAGAAATAGCCGATAGAGCAGGCGTGCCGCTTTTTTTTGATGCGGCTCACGGATTCGGTGGAGAATGGAAAGGACGAAAACTAGGTTCATTCGGCCGAGCCGAAGTTTTCAGTTTAGGACCCACTAAAACAATGCCAACTGGCGAAGGCGGAATCATCACAACATCTGATGATGCTCTTGCCGAACGTTTGCGGCTCGTCTGCAATCACGGTCATCCTCCAGGTTCACTTGACTGCTTCTTCGATGGTATGAATTCAAGAATGCAAGAAATTAATGCCGTCATTGGACTCAAATTATTAGAGAGTCTTGAAAAATGGGTTGCCAGACGAAATGAGCTTGCTGACCATTATGACGAGCAATTAAGTAAAGTGCGTGGCATTCAGATAATCCATCGCGCTAAGTATGTGAAAAGCACAATTAAAGATTATGCTATATTTATAATGCCTGATGAATATGGATGTGATCGAGACCATCTGGCATTTGAACTCGAACAACGCGGTATTATGACGAAAAAATATTATTGGCCTCCCGTGCATAAACTTTCTTTCGCTACAGAACTGAAAGATGTTGTCTGCTTACGCACCGAGGATCTCTCAATGAGAACGCTTTCCCTTCCGCTTTACTCGCACATGCCGATTGAAGAGATCGATGAAGTTTGCGAAGCAATTCGTGCTATTGCGGCGAAATGAATATTGAATCTCTTATCAGCCGTCCTGCTGTTCATGCAGATGAGCGAGGAAAGGTATATGAGATTATGCATGGCATATCTTCAGCCTCAGGCGGCCAGATATTCATTACAACCGCATATCCCGGCCGCTCCAAAGGACATCATTTCCATCGTAGAAAGACAGAGTGGTTCTGCGTGGTTTCGGGCCGAGGTGAGATGAAATTACGGGAAATTGAAACTGGAGATACTGCTACGATTCCAATGACATTTGATGTTCCGATCATAATCAAGATTGTTCCAGGACTAGCTCATGCTCTTATTAACACCGGCACCGAAACTCTCACTGCAGTGGTAATATCAAGCGAAATATTTAATCCTGATGACGCGGACACCTACCTTGAAACCGTCGATTGAATCTATTCCCGTGATAAACGCTCGTCGAATTGTCATTACTCCAATATACAACGAAGAAGATGTGATCGCTGATGTTATCAGACAGATTGAAGCCGAAGCGGATCTCGTCATTGCCGTGAATGATGGATCTCGCGACCGAACAAACATAATTCTTGAAGATTGGTTAGAAAAAAATAACCGCGCAATAGTCATTCAGTGTCGGCGTAACAACGGAGCATCAACAGCTCTGCGCAAGGGTTACGCATTGGTCACTGATCTTATTACTCGCGGAATTATTTCTCCTGAAGATCTCATCATTGAAATCGATTCCGACGGACAGCACAATCCGCGATACATTGGTGTTCTTTGCAATCGCTTTGAATCTTTTCAAGGTCAAATCGACGTTGTGCTAGCCAGACGAGACTTCAGCATATATCCCTTCTACAAAGTGATAGGCAATATCTTCCTTACTATCTTTGCAAGCCTTTTGGGAGGCTTTTTGTACAAAGATGTAGAATCTAATTTTCGAGTGATGAAGGCTCAATCGTTTCTTAAACTTTTACCATGGTTCAGCGGATATAAGTATAGCGGAGCATTCGAAGTTGGAATCATACTGGCTTATCTCGGATTTAGAATCGACAATGATTATGTAATTAGTGTTCCGCATTATCGAGCCGGTGCCGGATTTTTAGATGGGTTTCATGTGCTGTGGATGGGGATTAGAGCGCGGTGGCGTCTGAATCGCGGAGCTAGAATATCAGACAATGAAACCTTTCTTCGCGAAACTTTAAAAGAAGTTCAAGCTCCTGCTTGGTTTCTTTCAGGCTCTGCTCCACCGGCACAGGAACGCCAAAAAGATAATCTTTCAAAAAAATGAATATTCAAGAAGCAGTGCCGCTCTCTTCAAACAACCGACGTCTTGTAATCAACACTCTATTAGCCGGCATCATCTTGATTCTAGGAATTTACTTGCGACTTATAGCGCTCGATTGGGGGCTACCTGACAGAACTCATCGTTGGTCATATCGCACCGATGAATCCTCTTATCTTTTGATGCTGAAAGAGATGAATCCGTTGCATGGAGATTTTATCTCGGAATCATTCGGCCCGAAGATTGGCTCCGGCATTCTTTGGCCGTATGGCGCATTAATTCTAATTGCTCATTCAACTGGAATATTGGAAGCTCATTCTTCTTTAGAATGGTATCGACAAAATCCAGGGGAATTGGGAAAAATCTATTTTGTTGGAAGACTTCTTGTAGCGTTCATGGGCATTTTTACCGTTGTTATGACATTCATTCTCGCTAAACGCGCCTTTGGAATTGAATCTGCATATTGGTCATCTGCGCTTTTAGCTGTTGCCGCGGGACATGTTCAGAACAGCCACTTTCTTCTTGCAGATGTTCCAGCCGCATGTATTGTAATTTGCTCGATTATTCTGCTTGACATGGCTCTCTCTAATCCCGAAAAGATGCGTTCTTTTTCATTCTTTGTCGGAGCTACCTTTGCTTATGCAGTTGCAATAAAGGTGACAGTCTCAGTTATGGGAATTGCTATTTTAGGTGTTATGTTTGCAAAGAACAAAATTAATATTACATTCAAGCAGATATGGATACCGGCAGTCATAGGATTTCTATTAGCGCTTCCCATATTTCATCCGGCTCTTCTTGATATCAATCTTATTAATCGAGATGTAACCATAGTAGAAAATCTCAACAAACATGCTTACACTTCATTGAGCCAAATGTGCAAGGTTGCATCAGACGGATTAGTCTGGTCAATTTCACCAATAGGAATTTTTTTATGGATTATTGGTGCAGCAACTGTCTTATGGCATCGGCATCGTTTAGGAATAATATTTGTTTTAGCTTCATTTCCTATTGCTGTTGTGATGATGGCAACGGGATTGAATCAAATGCAGAGATGGAGCCCTCTACTTCCTTTTATATGCCTTCTAGCTCCGGCACCATTACAATGGTTTTCAAAAAGATCCGCACTTATATTGCGCAGTTTTCTATTTGCTATGCTGATAATTAATTTTTTATGGAGCATGGCTTGGGTTGAAGAATTGAAACAGTATCCAATTCATTCAGAATCTCGCGACTGGATTCACTCTCATCTGCCTGCAGGAACTTCTATCGGCGTTGCCCAGTGGCTTTTTCTACCACAAATCGATGTAAATCGATATCACATTATTCGAATCACCGGTCCGCAAGCGGATAAGGTTTTTACGGAGCCGGAATATTTTCTTGTCGGCGAATATGATTTCGAAGGAGTTAAAGCAAAGCTTGAAGATTTTGAAATTTACAATATTTGGAGACGGACTCCACAATTTCTAGGTTTATCTTATAGTCCACCTATAGGCGCCGATGCTCGTTTCATTTGCCCTACTATTTATCTTTTTAAACGCAAGTAGAGATGCAAAACGGAATGAGAGTAAGCAGTTCAGCAAGAAGCGTGGCTGTAATCGGTGCCGGCGCCGCCGGTGTCATGTCTGCAATTCACGCCGCCGGCGCAGGAGCTGATGTTGCACTAGTGGAACGGACTGATGACGGTTGCCGTAAAATTCTTATTTCAGGCGGAGGCAGATGCAATCTTTTACCGCTCTCGCTTGATGAAAAGAAATTCTTTACTAATTCATCTCGAAATACTTTAAAAAAAATAGTTAGGTCATGGCCTTTGCCGGCAGTTCGTAAATTTTTCGAATGTGAAGCCGGGATTTTACTTGCAGACGAATTGGAAACTGAAAAAGTTTTTCCTGCGTCAGGCAGAGCGGCTGTTGTTCGAAATAAGTTGATGTCGCTTGCAAAAGCCCGAGGAGTTCGAATGATCATGAACGCGTGCGTGACGAGAATTTTACCTGAAGGCGGCAAGTGGATAATTGAAGAGAATGGAAAAATAATATTAGAAGCTGATGCTCTGGTCATTGCAACCGGCGGATTAGCCGCGCCTAAGACAGGAAGTGACGGCTCGGGTTTGGCTCTGCTTGAGGAACTTGGTTATGAGATTGTTCCGACTTTTCCGGCACTAACTCCGCTATTGTCCGATTCTCCGATTTATTCGGGACTGGCTGGAATATCGCTTAACGCGGCAATAACCGCAATATGCGGCAAGAAAAGGACATTCGCAGTCGGAGGTTTTCTTTTTACTCACAGGGGCTACAGCGGTCCTGCTGTGCTTGAGATTTCGCATGAAGCGGTTAAAGCAATTCAAAATTCGGAAAAAAACTTCCGACTGTTAGCTGACTGGAATTCCATTTCCGAAGAAGAATGGAGAGAATCAGTTGAGTTCGGCAGAAAATCTAATCTTACGGTTGCCGGATTAATTTCGAGAAAAATTCCGTCGCGGCTCGCTGAGCGCCTTATGAAGATTGCTTGCGTAAATCCGTCGCGACTGCTCGCACATTTGACGAGAGCTGAGCGGGAGCGGCTTATAGATTGTCTTGTCCGGTGCGAACTTCCTGTTTCGGGTTATTTAGGTTATGACTCTGCGGAAGTGACGGCGGGCGGAGTGGCGCTCTCCGAAATAAATCCGAAGACGATGGAAAGCCGCAGACATCGCGGGCTTTATTTCTGCGGAGAACTGCTTGATGCATTTGGAGCTGTTGGCGGCTACAACTTTTTTTGGGCGTGGGCTACCGGCAGATTAGCAGGAATGTCAGCGGCAAAAAAATAAATAAAGGCAAATGGGACATTTTGCCAAATGGGACATTCTGTCAAATGGGACATTCTGTTTTAACAACTGATAAAAATTGAAAAAAGAAAATTTGAGAAATAAAATTTTCAATTTGCACTTTTCACTTTCCAATTTGCAATTTCAAATATAATAACTCGTCATGGAGGCACAGGCGCTCCGCGTCAATGGGCGCTCCGCGTCAATGGGCGCTCCGCGTCAATGGGCGCTCCGCGTCAATGGATGCTCCGCGTCAATGGACGCTCCGCGTCAATGGGCGCTCCGCGTCAATGGACGCCCA
>PEWQ01000021.1 GCA_002780065.1 Candidatus Hydrogenedentes bacterium CG07_land_8_20_14_0_80_42_17 | reverse complement strand
TTGCACTTTCCAATTTGCACTTTCAAATATAATAACATTGCAATGAGAAACGTCTTGGAGGCACAGGCGGCCTTACTCTGGAGATACAGGCGCCTCGCGTCAATGGACGCCACGCCTGTGCTTGCAACGCATCCTTATTATGCACATGCCTTCCGATTATTTCAGATTTAATTAGCATGACTTTGGATATCTTTTCGTTCTATTATTTAGCTCTTATTTTATGACTAAAGAAAATAAAAAATCTTCAGGATGTTTCAGACTTCTCCTCCGAGTAGTCGCCGCCTTTGTAATTCTTGCTGTTTCTATTCCTGTCATTCTTTTTTTGCCTTTGAATAAATTGAATCCTTACGTGACTTCAATTCAGGTTCAAAGATGCGTGGGTATGATTGTCAAAGGTGAAAAGTTCAAGTACGAACGCTCATGGACTCAACTTAATAATATTTCTCGGTATATGAGAAGGGCAGTCATTGCGGCGGAAGATGCTAAATTTTTTCAGCATGATGGAATTGATTTTGAACAGGCTGAAGATGCGATCGATGACTACAATGACGGCCGCAGAATGCGCGGAGCTTCCACCATCAGCATGCAGCTGGTGAAAAATTTGTATCTCTGGGAAGGAGCTACAAAATATGATAAATTTTTTAGAAAAGGTGTGGAAATTTATTTAACCCTTTGGCTCGAATTGCTTCTGCCAAAAGATAGGATACTCGAGATATATCTCAACGTAGTCGAGTGGGGAAGAGGAATTTACGGAGTGGAATCAGCGGCAAAAAATTATTACAGAGTTTCTGCGAAAGGCCTTTCAAGAGGTCAAGCCGCGCATCTTGCCGCAGTTTTGCCTTCGCCTTTAAGACATAATCCGAGGGATCATTCGCGCTTTACAGAACGACGCGCCGCTCGGATTTTGGCAAGGATGTAGAAGATGAATCATTTGAATCTGCTCGAACGCTTGAGGCGAGTTGAATCTCCGAATTTAGTTCCGTCTCACGAAACATTATTTTGGTTGCGAGCTTTGGGAAGTGAAGTGTGGGATGCTGAAGGGAAAAAATATATCGATTTTTCTTCAGGTTTTGGAGCGGCATCTGTAGGATTTTCTCATCCGCTTCTTGTCAGCAAAATCAAAACTCAATCTGAATCTCTTATTCACGGCTTGGGTGACGTATACTCTTCATTGCCGAAATTGGAGCTTATGGAGTCCATTGAAAGGCTTTTAGGTTTTTCGGCAAAAGGTATTTTATCGAGTACAGGTACGGAAGCTGTTGAGTCATCTTTGAAGACTGCAAAAATTTATACAGGCAAACCTCGAGTCATAGTGTTTGAAGGAGCATACCATGGTTTGGGATATGGAGTTCTTCGCTCTGCGGGAAGAAAAGATTTTTCCGAATTGTTTTTAGATCAGACCGCGGATATTTTTTTCAGAGCGCCGTTTCCGGATAATAATAAAAATTTATTTGATGAAGTTCTTGCAGTTATTGAGAAAGAATTTAAGCGAAATGATGTCGGAGCAGTTTTGCTCGAACCAATTCAAGGAAGAGGCGGGATTAGACCGTTTCCTGATGGATTTATTTCAGAACTTTCTAAGTGCGTTCATGATTCAGGAGCTCTTTTGATCCTTGATGAAGTAATGACCGGATTCGGCAGAACAGGCTCGCTCTTTGCTTTTCAGAATGAAGGCATAGAACCTGATGTAATTGCGCTCGGAAAAGGAATGGCAGGAGGGCTTCCTATTTCCGCATCTTTTGCTAGAGCTGAAATCATGGACTCATGGCCGAAACAGGAATTAGACTCTATTCATACCTCTACCTTTCTAGGCAATCCTCTTTGCTCGGCGGCCGCGCTCGAGGTCATAGGAATTATCCAAAAAGAAAAGTTACATATTTCTGCTCGGGAAAAAGGAAAAGTCATATTCGATTTTCTGTCCGATGCAGTTCGAGAAAATGGATGGACACTGCGCGGCAGAGGATTGATGCTTGGAATCGATTGTAAGAATTCTCGAGATGCTTTGCGCTCAGCAAAAATAGCTTTAGATAATGGATTGATAATTCTTGTTGATGGACTCGTACACGAAACTATTGTTCTTCTTCCGGCTCTAAATATTTCGGATAAATTGCTGAAAGAAGGGTTGGAGATTTTACGCGATGCTATCAAACAAACTTCTAGATAGAATTCTTGCTCTCATTCGACAAGGACACGATGGAGTTTCAGACAATGATCTTTTCAATGAATTAGCTCTTTCACTTCATACCTTTCAGGCGGCTCGGTGTAAACCTATTGCACGACTTTCACAAAAGAAGCCTTGTGATTGGAGAGAGATTCCTCTTGTCCCAGTTTCACTTTTCTCTTCCAATGTGATCGCTTCGTTCGATGTAAAGAATGCGATTCGAGTATTCGAATCGAGCGGTACTACGAGAAATAATGTCGGAAGACATTATTTTGAGACACTTCAGCTTTACGAAGCGGCTTCGCTTCAGGCAGCTGATTGGGCGCTGGGGGAAAATAGATTTAAAATCATTTCGTTGTGGGAAAAGCGCGACAATTCATCTCTCGCTTGCATGATAGATTGGATATCGGAAAAATTCGGAAAAGCAGAGTTTGAATGCGAGAAAGATTCACAGGTATTGCTTATTGGTGCGGCATTTAATTATGTTGAAGCTATAGAGAAGAATCAAGTTTTTAGATTGCCTAAAGGCTCAATTGCGATTGAGACTGGCGGATACAAGGGCAGAACGAGGGAAATTCCCAAAGATGAACTTTACATAATGATTTCCGAAAAGTTTTCGATACCTGTTTCAAGGATTATTTCGGAATACGGAATGTGTGAGCTTTCTAGCCCGCTATGGGAAAAACCTGAGGAGATGCGTGGCTTCAAAATTCCTCCGTGGGTAAGAATAAGAATTTTAAATCCGGAAAATCTTTTTGATGTTGACGAAGGAAATATCGGAGCGATTGCAATTTACGATCTGGCTAATGTTGGTTCGAGCATCGGAATTCTGACTGCTGATTTGGGCTATATCAAAGAGGGAAGACTTCATCTGAAGGGACGAATTAAATCCGCTCCAATTAAAGGTTGTTCAACAACAGTGTAATCTGTGGTTCTTCTTTTTTTTTACTTCAATCGCTTTCCGACTAAATTCATCACAAATCTCAGAGGCATATTTTCTATACGAACATTCATCTGCAGAAGGTTAAGAAATATGTTGGTCGGTAAAAGATTGGCTATCCACATATGATCGGGCCTGCCCGCCGCTGTATCTCCTTCAACGTTTGACACTCCGATATACCTATTTTTTGGAGAACGAGCTTGACCTTTAATTGATAGATCAACTAAAAATTCGTTTCTGTTGTTCCAATCAGCAGGATCAGAAAACTTTTCTTTGAGCACATCCAAGTCGTAGGAATTTTCATGTAATTTGACTTTGATTGTCATTTTTTTGTAATACCATACTTCTAGTGAATCCAAAACAGTCTTCGCTAATGAATTACCGGCTTGCGCTGAAATCATTTTTAAGAGATGAGATCCCAATATTCCATCATTGATTATGAAATCGAGATCGAATTTATCGAACCTATGCTGATGCATACTTATTTCGAATTGGCCATTGGCCAAACCTTCAAACTTTCCTTGATACGGTTGCATTGTATTGTATACGATCTCTGAATTAACATCTTCGAATGTTCCTTTAATTACAGTTTTTGGATTTTGCCAATCTTCCAAATTGACAAAGCATGCCGCTTTGCCATGACCTTCGGCAAATAAATAATTGATCTTGTCAAGATAGAGATGCTTTTCGTTGAAACCGCAAAATGTATTGATATCAGTCACATAAAATGCTCCATACTTTAATTTGCTTACATGTATTTTTCCTGTAATCCAACTGTCAACACTTATATTAGAGCCTATTTGCCAGATTACGGGCAGCTTACCCTCTATACCTTGAAAGGAAATATCCTGTGTAGGGAAATCGATGGAAAAGTTTTTGAATTCTAATGTGGCTCGAATGTCAGGAGCATCATTCCATGTCTTGCTTACTACTTCAACAATACCGCCTGCACTTCCTTTCATCTCCGCAATCTTGTCAGGCACCTTTTCGGATTCTTCCGAAGCCCATTTATAGATTGAGTTAGGAAAACAATTTTCAATGTTTATCAGCAAAGCGATTCCTTTATCTGAAATTTCAGATGACGATATATTTAAAACCAAAGGTGAATTATTGACATTAAAATTTCCGTCCAGATTTTTTACTTCGATTTTCCATTCAGGCAAATTATAGAAAACATTCAGCTGTCCGTTTTTGAATCCGCCTTCGAGATTTCTACTCGATATCTTTAGATCCGGCTTCAGCCATTTTGCTATCTTTACCGCTTCATCAATATCAAGCCTAGTAATTGCTATAGAATTTGAAAACTTTTTTCCATCGTAGACAAATGGATTTAAAATTGTCATTTCATTTTGAGTTCCACGACTATTTAACTTGAGCTTATCAATAAATACTGATGAATTCTTTTCTGAAAACGAACATTTAACTTCAGCAGTTATTGGCAATATGAGCGCTCTGCCGGCATCATTTATAATTTTGAACGACGAAGAGCTTATGCTGCCGTCATACTGCCATTCCTCTGGTTGGACTCCGGCTTTTAATTTTCCATCGAGATCTATTTTCTCTGCAAAATCTATCGCCTTTTTTGAACCTTCACTTGGAAATACTGTTGCAATTCTTTTTGTCCTGATGCCGCTCAATTTAATTTCGGCATATACAACTTTCGACATGCCAATCTCAAGATTCATATCTCCAATGCCGCCTAATGCTTCTACATTGCCTCTAAATTTTCCGTCGAATTTGTCTCTCGAATTTATCGAAAAATCTGCGGTTCCTTTTATTACTCTGCCTCTGTCGCCTCTGAACGAATAATCCATATCTCGCATCTGACCGGAAACCTTTTGCAATTGCCAAACTTTGCGCTTCTCAAAATCGATAAAGAATTCACCGGTAATATTGAATAACTGCAGGTCATCGACTTTTATTCCGTATTGGCTGACATCTACGCTTTTTATAGAAACCTTGCCCTCTGCGCGCTTCGGATGATAAAGAGAATCCAGTTTTATATCGAGACCTTTTGCAGAAATTTTCCCTTCTGAAAAATTCGCCGCTCCTGTGAGATTCAGATTATCATTGCTCCAAACAAAATCGAAGTCGGCATTCTTGACATCGTATTTTTCGATCAAGGCTCTTCTGAATGAAAGACGACCTTTGGAAGTGTTCGGTTTGAGAACGAAATTTTTATCCGCTGAACCTTCGATAGTTCCATCAAAATTGAGATCTTCAATAAGAGGCGAAGTGTATTCAAGCCCTGAAATTTTAATGTCGGCTGAAATCTTCCATTCCTTTTCAAAGTATCCGCTTAGAGATGCCTTGCTGATCTTCAGATCTCCTGCTTTTGCCTTTGAGTCAAGAAGCACAGCGGAAACATTTATGGCTCCTGCTGCTTCAAATCTAAAAAACTTATTTTTAAAATCGTCAACGATTAATTTCATTCTGCCTTCAGTTCCGTTGAATGACCAGATTGAAGAGTCACATCTGATCGAATTAGAATCGAATGAAATTCTCCCTGACATATTCGCAGCAGTATCCGAGATTAAGGCTGACAGTCTAAAATCTATGATACCCGATTCAGTTAAATATTCTGCCTCGAAGCGGCTGTTTTTTATTCTGTCGAAAATTACGTAGGAATCTAGCTCTAATTTCATATTGAATTTCAAAGGCGAAACTTTTTTACCTGAATAAGTTAGAAGCCCTTTAAGTTTTGAATCGCTAAAATCCAAGCTGAAAGCGCCTTTATTGCCGAGCTGAATAGAGGCTTTGAAATCTCTTTGATAAGTTTTTTCTCCATTATCTAAATAAATGACCATATTCGGTGTGGAGATCGAATTTATCTTCGGCTTTTCGGCAGGTTCCAGAGGAAAAAGTCCTCGAGTGTTCCACGAGCCGTCTGCGCGTTTTCTTATTATCAGCGTGATTTGCTCTGCGTTGATTTTATCTATTTGCGGATTCAAAACTAAAAGTGAAAGTAAATTAGGCCATGCAGTGATTCCGGTTACTTCTCCGAGCGGAGTCTTGTCGAATTCGTCACCGCTGGAAATTATTATTCTCTCAATTTTGACAGGAAGAAAAAGTTTAAGATTTTCGACTGAAACGCTTCGGCCTATACTCCTCTTCAATTCGATATCAAGTTTTTCTGTTATTGTTTTTTCTAACTTGATTTTTAGAAAAAATAATAAGGCAAGAACCGCAATTATTGCAATTACTCGAAATAATATTCTTCCTTCTTTTTGACAATATTTACGGCGAATGATCTTCAGCATATACTTTTATTATGCTAACTCATTTTGATGACAAATACAATTTTTGTATAACATGGCGAATAAGATGGCGCTTTTAGAAATTCATAGAGTATCAAAACAATTCGGTTCAAAAACAATTATTAGTTCTCTTGACCTCAATGCTGAAGAGGGAAGCATATTCGGATTTCTTGGACCGAATGGAGCAGGAAAGACAACTACGATTCGAATGATTGTTGGAATCTTAAGGCCGACAGAAGGTAAAATTAGTATTTCAGGCTACGATACTGTTGAAGACGCAATTCAAGCAAAGATGATTACAGGTTATATTCCTGATGCACCGTATCTGTATCCGAAATTGACAGGTTATGAATATTTGGAACTGGTTGCTCATCTCTATGGATTGAAGAATTTTAAAAAGAGAATATTTACACTCGCAGAAAGATTTGACCTCGCCGGCTCACTCGAATATTTTATCGACTCTTATTCTTTTGGTATGCGGCAGAAACTTTCTATTATCGGAGCAGTACTTCCTAATCCTAAATTAGTCGTAGTTGATGAGCCTCTTATTGGACTCGATCCTCCTGCGGCTAGAACTGTAAAAGATCTTTTCATAGAACTTAAAAAAGATGGAGTTCTCGTATTCATGTCGACTCATTTTTTGGAGATTGCCGAACTTTTATGCGATCGTGTCGGCATTATTGATCGAGGAGAATTAGCCTCGGTTGGAAGACTTGATGAATTAATGAAAAATAAGAACACTAGACTTGAAGAAATATTTTTGAGACTGCTTGCTGAACGACGTGAAGAGGGAAGTGATGAACGAAGGCGGTGGGAGGCATTGGCTGATGCCGCAGGCAGGTCTAAAACTTGCTGAGCTCTCTCTTAAAAGCTGAACTGAAAAATTGGTTTTCATTCATCAGACATTCCAATTTTGAAGATAAATTGAGAGGACTGCTTTTTGTCGGGCTGATTGCATTATTTTTTATCTCTGCAGAATATCTTTCTTTTAGAATCTTTACAGCATTCTCTTCAGTTGGAGGAATTACTCTTGAATTTATAGCGATGGCATTGACTATGAGATCACTCTCGCTCTTCTTCTTGATAATTATGGCACTGCTTTTTTTTGGCACTATGATCGCCGCAATTGACGCGCTGTATTTTGATTCCGATATCGACTTTCTGGCATCAAAACCTATCTCGAAAAATACTGTTCTTTTAAAAAAATTCATTCAAATATATTTGACGAGTGCATGGATAGTTTTTATTGTTGTTCCGCCTGTGATGCTTGGTTACAGCAGAGCTTACGGACTAGGATACTCGCATTTGCCGCTTTCCATTCTTGCACTTTTTTTATTTACAATTCCAGCCGTCTCATTTGCATCTTCACTTGTTATATTTATCGTGAGGTTTATGACTGTTGACCGCGCTAGAGAATCTGTAATCGGAGTAGGTGTGGTTATTTCATTTGCTATTGTTTATCTTTATCGACTTCTTTCACCGACAAACCTTTTTGCTCCGCAAAGATTGCTCACTGATGCAACAGAATATATTCAAGAATTAACTTTGCCGTTGTCTGAAGAACTTCCCTCCAGCATGATGACTAAGGCATTGCTCTCTGCCTCGGCGATGAAGCCGGATAGATATTTTATAAGTCTTGGACAATTGCTCATCTATTCCTCGATTGCATTCACCGTATTTCTCCTTGCGGGGTATTTTTTATTTGAGACAGATCGCCCTGTATCAGGCAATGCTTCATCGCGCGGATTAATTGAACGCATGGTAAGATTCGATTCTTTTGCAAAATATATTTCACGACTCTTTCCACAGCGCATGTCCGGACTTGTTTACAAGGAGATTGTAGAGAATCTGCGCGATCCGATGCAGTTGTCTCACTTGATACTCATGGCGGCTATCGTGGCTTTGCATCTCGCCAATTTGAGCGAACTTCCTTTTGAAATTCATTCGTCTTCAAAGGTTCTAGTTGCTTTTTTGAATCTTGGTCTTGTAGGTTTTCTAATCGCCGCCGTTTCGGTTAGGTTTGTCTTTCCGGCACCTTCTCTTGAAGGAACTAGTTTTTGGCGAATAGCATCTTCGCCTGTTGACTCGAAAAACTATGTCATTTTGAAATTCTTTGTTGCGGCTGCACCTCTGACAATTTTTTCTCTCTTGATCATTGCCGCTTCTAATTCGTTTATCGGAGTCGGAATGGATCTTTCACTGGCTTGGTGTATTGCATCAATTTCGATGACAACTGCAATTTCGGCTATGGGGATCGGAATAGGATTCAGTATGCCGTCATTTCATAAGCAGAATGTTTTTGAAATATCATCCTCTCCCGGCGGAATAGTTTTTCTTATCATGTCCCTTTTATATGCCGGAGGAACTATTCTTATACTTGTTCTGCCCACATACGATGCCGCTTTCGGAAATACAAGTTACTTGAGTTTGAAAGGCATCACCGCGTTGCTAATTGTTATTCTGTCGTCTTTAGCAATTACTTCAGCTTCTTTGAAGACTGCTAGAATGGAATTCGAACGCTTTACTGAAAAAATTTATGGATTGTAAATTAACTTTATATGTCTGATGACCGCATGAACTCAGATTACACTGATTTTAATACCGAGCGTGCAACTCGATTCTTTTTCCCTCGCCGATTCCTATTCTGTCGCAGAGCCCGCCTTCGACCTCTAATACATATTTAGAGGCTTTATCCACTGCAAGAGTTTCATCGCTGTCCGGCGCCGCGCGCCGAATGATTCCCGCGATAGTTCCGTTCGAATCGATGAAAATCATATCCAAAGAAAAGTGCGTGTTGTGCATCCAGAATGTATGAACGCTCTCGTCAGGAAAAATAAAAAGCATTCCATGATCTTCTCCGAGGCTGTCGCGATTCATTAATCCTTTTGCTCGTTCACTGGGCTCATCGGCAATTTCTGCGGATATTACAACAGTCCTGTAATCACCTTCCAGAGTTATTTGCGTGTTTTGTAATTCGATAGGGTTTTGATCGCATGAAACAATAATTAAGCTTATGATTATGACAAGTTTATTCAGCAGGCTCATATCCTGCCTTCTCTGCTTTATATTTTTTTTCGATAAGAAGTTTTGAAGTCAATAATGCTGAATTGTCATCTTTTCTTACGCAAAGTTTTAAAGTCCGCTCGCTTCCTTCAATATTGATAATGACTGACCTTTCGACAATATCTCCTTTTCTAATTGCTAATGCCGCACGTTCAGAGCCGGATATTATTGCCGCGGCGGATTCTTCTTTTTCTAATGCTAAAATCGGATCATCAAACTCGATTAATCTGTATTCATCAATTAGAGGGGAGAGCGCTCCTTTGCATTCTTCAATTCGCGAGAAAACTGCATCGGAGACTGCGATTTTATTCTCTATTTCGTTTTGCTGAATGCTTTTCAAATATGTCATTGCATCTGCAATTGAATTAATTTTCGGAGGAGAATCTTCTATGTTTCCCAGATCGGTCCTGACTAAAAGAAATAGTTTGTCGCTAAGCCAATTGTTTTTTATTTCGTATCCTTGAGGAGCAGAATCAAACACTGCAATGACTCCAGAACTTAATATTCTGGAATCAGAAAGCGAAGAGTATTCAATAAGATGTAAGTCAGGATCTATTGCCATGACAGCAGGTCTAAAGCCGAGAGGCACTGAAATTTTTGAAGGCCTATACAATTCAGAACCGCAATTTACAATCAGTATAAAAAAAAGATATGCAAATATGAAAAATTTTGAGCGCATATGTGAAGTCTAGTAAAGAAAAAAAATTTGAAAAGAAAAAGATTGCATCTTTAACATTTGGTAATGTAAAATATAATGCATGAATACAAAGGAACCATACTTCGAAAGAATGAAGCATAATATTGGCATCTTTACTGAGCTCTCTGAAGAGATTCGTAAAGGCTTTGAAAAGATGATGCAAAAGAAAACATATTCTACAGGCGAAGTAATCTTTAGAGAAGGAACTATTGGCGACGGCTGTTACATTATTCGTAGCGGCAGAGTGATGCTCTATTCATTCTCTTCAACAGGCGAACGAAAAATATTCGATATCATTTCCGATGGAGATGTCATTGGAGAAATGGCTATAATTGACGGCGAACCGAGATCCATGACTGCTGAATGCGTCACAGCGGTTGCCGTTGATTTTCTTGCGGCTGAAGATTTTAAGAAAGAGATTTTATCGAATAAGAATGCAGTCATTCCTTTTTTGAAATTGGTAGTTAGAAGATTGAGGCGGCTTGATCAGCATGTGGAAGAAATTATTTTTCAAGGCGTTCCTGCTAGAGTTGCAAGCGCTTTAGTTTACCTTGCGGAGCGATTCGGTGAAAAAGTTGTTGCGGCTAGTGGCAATGATGCATTTAGGCTTTTGATTACGCATGCAGAAATAGCCGACCTCGTAGGCACTTCAAGAGAATATACATCCAAGTTTCTTGCACAATTCCAGAAGGAAAAAATAATCGATTGCGGCCGAGGAACAATTGACATCACTGACCTAGACGGATTGAAGTCGTGGGCGAAGTAGGGGCGAACCTATATTTCGCCCTGGTTTGGGCAGTGTTCGTCCCAAATTGAACAAAATTACTCAAAATATCACTAAAGTAATCCTGACTCTTGCCGATAAACAATAATAGTGGACAAAGAACCTTATAATGTCCAAAACCCAAGGAGGGGTTGAAGATGACAAATTCCATTTCTTTTGCTGGCATGGGCTCGGGCATAGATTTTGATTCTTTGCGCCAGGCCTTGATGCTTGTCGAGCGACAATCACTCACCAGAATAACTGATAAACAAAGTCTTCTAAAACAAAAGAGAGATGCCTTTAAAGATATTGATTCACGAATGGATTCTTTAAAGACAACGCTTTCGTCTCTACTTGACTATACAAGCACCAATATTTTTAATAAAATTTCCGCTACATCTTCAAATACGAGCGTTTTAACTGCGACAGCATCTACTTCAGCTGAGGCTGGAACATATGATGTCAGAGTTAAAAATCTTGCTCAAGCTGAAAGCGTTATTTCGGCAACAGGAGCCTCTGCAGGCAGTTTTACTGCGGGCTATTCTGGAACGGATTTAAATACGATAATCGAATCTAATATTACTCAACTCGGTTCTCTGCATCGCAGGGACAATAGCGCGGCTTTTACAAATGAGGACATCGGTCAGCTTTCAATTGATGACGGAGTGACCGGACCCGTTTCCATTGATCTCGGAGCCACACTGACTTCCTCGAACACAGTTCAGGATGCTATGAATGAGGTGAACAATCAGCTTTCGCTAGCGGGTTCGGCGGTCACAGTTTCGCTGAACGCATCGAACAACGGTCTTTTATTCACTTCGGGAACAGGAAATATATCGATAGCCGACGGAGTTGATGGCAAACAGACAGCCACTAAGCTAGGAGCTGCAACTGCAGATCTTGTTGATTCTCCGATTGATGGTGGAGATCTCGATCCATCGATTCAGCTCGACTCAAATTTGTCAGCTTTGAACGGAGGCGACGGCGTTTCTGATTTAACTTCAGGAATCACATTGAAGCTTGGAACTTCTTCACAGAATATTAATTTGTCAACTGCAACAAAAGTCAGTGATGTAATCAATTCAATAAATACATCAGGTTTGTCAGTCACATCGTCTATCGATTCCGGCGGCAAAGGCTTTCGAATTGATGCGGGCACATCTAATCTATCTCTTGCGATTGAGGAAAATGGAGGAACAACAGCAAGTGATTTAGGTTTATTTGGAGACTCGCATGTTTTGCAAATAAAGCGAGCGAGTGATTCTTCTTACTTCCGAGTTTTTTTGAATGGCGGATATGATTCGAATGGAGCCGACCTTTCGCTCAATGATATTCGGGATTCTATAAACGCGGTCAGCGGCAAAACATTTTCCTCTTCGGTTGTGGACAGTCGCCTCTTGATTCAATCAAACGATGTCGGAACTGCAAATGCTCTTCAACTGAAAGATAATGCGCTTTCCGGTGGAATATTCGAACAACTTGGAATTTTAATAAACGATGCGTCGGACGATACAACTATTTCGAATGATTTTGCCAATAATAATGAGCTCGGCGGATATTTGCAGACCGGCTCTGATGCTGTCTTCTCGATAAATGGGATCACTATAACACGTTCCCAAAATACCGGTATTACTGACGCTTTAAGCGGCGTGACGTTGAACCTTATTGCTCCATCTTCTTCGACCGGCTCAAATTTTCCTACAGACTATGCCTCTACTACTCTTACGATAAAAAAAGATTCGAATTCTATGGCAAACTCGATCGAGAGTTTTGTAAATCAATACAACTCTGCTATAGATTTAATTTCTTCAGATATAAATATTAATCCGGAAGGTGCAGACGGAATTCTTGCGACTGAATCTTTGGCAAGAAGTCTTCGTGATAATCTTGTCAATGGAGTCACAGCTTTGAATCCTGATTTGGGTTACACTTACAGGTCGCTCTTTGAACTGAAAGACAGCGAAGGAAATTACGCATTTCAAATGTCTGACTCCGGAAATGGAAAGATCGAACTCAATAAAACAGCGCTGACGAATATTCTCGATGAGGACGCGGATTCGGTGGCAAAAGTTTTCAGGTACGATTCCAACAGCGACGGAAATATAGATGGGGGAATTGCGTATAGTTTAAATAAATATGTGGCTAGCTATGCTGATTCTCCAAGCGGAGTATTACAACAGCAGATGGATAGCTATCAATCCGAAATCGACAATCTTGATGATGAATTGATTTACCAACAGGAAAAACTCGATGCAAAAGATGCGGCATTGAAGAAACAGTTTGCAACTGCGGACCAGCTTGTCTCTTCTCTTCAATCGCAATCGAATTACATTTCGAGTCAGATGCTGCAGCTGAGCAAAAACTAGTAGAGGCGCACTTATGTGCGTCAATTAAATGCACATTGCAATGCAATATTACTTAAAATAGAATCTTCAAATGAGTGCTAAAGACACTGTCAATACGCGTATTGAAAAAAGATACAAAACTGCAGGCCGACTTCAGATTGAGATGCTATCTATAGGATTGAATGTTAAAGTCAAAGTTGAATTGCTTGACGTAAACAAATTTGGTGGAATAGGGTTCTTTTTGCCAAGAGATTGCGGCATATCGAAAGTGCCTTTGTCTTCCTTTTTAGCAGGGTGGAAGTTATCGCGGCAGACTAAGAAAGGTAAAATAGATTTTACGGTTAAGTTCACAAATGCTGTGCCGATGGTAATTGAAACTATCAGTGGAATCAGAGTATCTGCGTTACCGGTTTCTGCCTCATCAAAGAATAATTCGGAGAAATTTTTTATTAGCACACGGAGAGCTTCAAATCGCACTTCGAAGGGGAAAAGAAGCGTATTGCTTTATCGAAAGGGAATTCGAATATCCGGAAACGTACTAAATGTCGGAGATGACGATGGGATTGGAATAGAGATAAATGCTCCGGACCTGACTCTTATCAATTGGGGAGATGTTTTTTTGAACGATTGGATGCTTAATATTGAGGAGAATAAAGTTCCGTGTATTCCTCAAAGAATAGGGCTGAACAATGGCGCAGTCGTTTTGGGAATAATCGCTCCTGGAGTTAAGAGGTTGATGAATGGAGAGAGTTCATCGATTGAAGATTTAAATTCTAATAAGACTAATTCGCTCGGAGACGATATTCTTTTAAAAATTCTTGATACCGCTATGAAAGCTTCAAAGAAACGTAAGTTATAAGGTGTACCCCATTGATTGGACAAAAAAAGATTCAATTACTTACTGAATCTCAACAGAGGTTTCTTCAGGAAATATTGGCACGTCGCGAAAAGGTCTTCTCAGCATCAAAGAAGAATCTTCTCAAAAAGAGTTTCGGGCTCTGGACCAAAAGACGAGATATTAATGGAAGCATTGATTATGTAAACAATATTCGAAAAGGTTGGGAATCTCGGCTCGATAGGATCAATGACTGATGCACAAGTCACTCCTGATAGACAGTGACATACTCATTGACCACCTTAGAAAAGAAAATAAAGCATTATCCAATGAAGGATATTACGGTTTTAAAACCGTATTGAAATCTTTAGCTACTTCTTTCATTTGTCACTTCAGCTAACGAGACTGTAGAAAAATTCGAATTCGGGCGGATGTGTCTTGTGGATTATTAACAGCGAAATTACGGCGATGAACCTTTTTTTGCCATTTCGTA
>PEWQ01000008.1:9821-14233 GCA_002780065.1 Candidatus Hydrogenedentes bacterium CG07_land_8_20_14_0_80_42_17 | reverse complement strand
ATTGAAAAATGAAAATTGGAAAAATAAAATTTTCAATTTGCACTTTCCAATTTGCAATTTCAAATATTATAACTCGTCATGGAGGCACGTGCGCTACGCGTCAATGGACGCTACGCGTCAATGGACGCTACGCGTCAATGGGCGCCACGCGTCAAAGGGCGCTACGCGTCAATGGACGCCTTGCACGTGCAAGCGACGCATTCGAACGGTAGCCTCTTTTATGCTTCTTCTGCAGTTTCATTTTTTTCAGAATTATCGGCTGGTTCTGATGTTTCTTTTTGAGAATCAATTCTGCCTAATGCCTCTTTTCTGAAATCGTCCAGGAGTTTCGAGATGTGGTCTCGGGTCTTCTGAATTGTGTTCTGAATCTTATCCGGGATCGTATCATTATTGGCTTTTCCTATGATTTCTTCGGCACTGCCGATTCCTTCATCTATTGCGCCTTTGACTATCCCGAGGAATTTATCAAGGTTTTCTTTGTTCTCGCCACCATTCTTCTTAACATAGTTATCGTAGAATCCGAGAGCAAATTGTACGATTCTGGACCCCGTGTTTTCAGGCGACCAGTAATCGTTTGGTTCCGGAGTTGGCTTGGCTTTATCTAGTCCTTCAGCCTTGAATGATGCGTCTATCTTCGTCTCCGTGTGCTTCTCGAGAATGGCTAATACTGTTTCGTAGCCGGGCAGTTTGCCTCCGTTGGAACCGACATTATTGCTGTGAATATCTAGAATGTCCTGAATTTCTAAAGGCTTATTATTTGCATCGTCATTCTTGTCGATTTTGCTCAGCCCGTATTGATATAAACCTGTCACTTTTTGACTGTTGATTGACTGAATATTGATGCTCGCCGAAATGTTATTCATCTTTTGCCCTCCGTAGCAAGTTTATGGGAATCCTTTCCCACTGCCGGTCTTTGATGACGCCGGCTTTTGCTCTCATCGACCTTTTACTTTCAAACTTGAACATTTTTTTTCAAAATTATTTAAAGCTGTGGAAAAGATATATCAGTTTCAATATTTGCTTCTCTTATTTTAGGAATGCGGATTAATATTCGACCGCGATTCTCTTCATATTTCCATCCTTCTGCACCTATGATTTCTTCGTTAGCTCCGAATTGTTTAATCTTTTTTCCGTTGAGATACACGTTGGCAAAATTCATTTCTCTCAAAGTGTCGATCCAAATTTGAATAGGTTTATTAAATCGAAAGCTTTTAATAATTATTGATTTTTCTTTCAACTGGCCGCTGATTTTGGCAGTGTTTTTTCCGCTACGCATAATAAGCTCGGCATGGCCTTTAGAGTTAGGGAAGAATCTCAATGTCAGATACGAGTCGTTCAAAATCGATAATCCCGGAATTGCCTTTGCATCGAGAAGCATTGGAAAGAAAATGCCTTCTTTGATGAAGACCGGAATAATTTCCAGCGGCGCGGCCACAACGACTTCGTTGGCTTCATTCGCTTCGAATATTTTTCGTCCGCTCCAAAAATCATACCAGACTCCGCCCGGCAGAATTACCTTTCGGCTTGACAATCCTCGCTCTAATATTGGAGCGACTATGACGTCATCGCCCAGCATATACTCGTCGTCGATTTTGAATAAAGAAGAATCTTTTTCATCCGCGAAGAATAACGGCCGAATAATTCCGATTCCTTCTTCTCTTGCTTTGCTCGCCGCTTCGAAAAGATAAGGCGCCAATGAGGAATGAATCCACGAGTAGTCTCGAAACTGCGAGACGGTCAACGGATCGCCGATATTCCATATCTCGTGGGCACTTTGCCTGAGATGCAATTGCATGACAGGCGAGAACGCGGCGAACTGTATCCACCGAATGAACGCTTCGCTTGAAATTCTGTATTGACTTGAAGAATGCCTGCCTAGAAATGAACCTATATCGTGACCGAATATCGGAACTCCAGTTGCCGCGGCTGAAAGCAGAGATCGCAATGTTTCTCGAAGCGCTTCAAATTCTATTTGTGGACTTCCAACGTATTGCAATCTTCTCTTCATGCAGTCTCCGCCTTCTTCCATTCGAAATTGCAAGAGCGGAGGCGTAGACCAATCGTCCATGTAAAGAATTCCTGAGTTCAAACCAAAAAGTTTTAACTTGGAAATGTTTTCTTCGACTATCGAAGGCGGAATTGCCGAATCGAATGAAATCCAAGGTTTGAACCATGATTGAGAATATTTCGGAGCCGACTCTGATTTGGGTTCAGACTTTGCTCTTTCGCGCAATAAACCCAGAATGGAATTATTTTTGTCGAAAAAGAATTTAATTTTGACTGATTCCGCGGCAGTTATTTCGATTGCCGTGTCGCATTTTAATTCTACCGGTTCACGTCCGAGTATTCGCATTCCCCACCCGCTTATCGATAGAAGAAACGGGCGCGGGATAGAATCAAATATGTCGAGATTCAACGGAAAGAACAAAGAAAAGGAAGAACGAAGAATTCCTGCCTCATTGCTTTGAGCGCCGCCGATAAGAAATTTTTCTCCGCTGGATTTTTCGATGACTAATCCAATATCTTTTTCTTCTCGATTTGAAGCGCCGTCCAGCATAAAGATTCGCAGTTTTTTATTTGGAGCGATAATTGAAATCGCAGAGTCATATTTGCTAATGAATATTTTTAATGAGTTTGCGGATAATTTTATTTCCGAGCCGATATCGTTTACCGTAAAATGCTTTGTTGAGCGTCTATTGGCTTGTAGGCTTGAAACTGAGCTAACCTCTATTTCGGCTGACAATTGTTCATTTGAAGTTATGCGGACAAAAACCGGTGAATCCGAATCTTCGCCTATGCAAAAATTATATTCGCAAGTTTTTTGTTCAGAAACCGTTCGGCTTGCGCTCGCAAGTGAAAATGAAATAGCCGCTAATATGATTAATCCTCGATACATGAATAGATGTTAGCCTTGTTTGTGAATGTTGAAAAGTTAATGGAGAAAATGAATTTCAAACTGCTATAATCTGCGGCATGTATGAATTGAGAGTTTATTACGAGGACACGGATACTGGCGGAGTGGTTTACTATGCCAATTACCTTCGCTTTTTTGAGCGTGCCAGAACAGAAGAATTAAGGGCATGGGGTGTCGATGTCGGAGCATTGATGAATGATGGATTTTTCTTCGTGGTCACCGACGTTAACCTGAAACTCCATTCGCCTGCGAAATACGGAGATGTTCTTCGTATCGAGACGAAATTGACAAAAGTTTCTGCGGTCACACTTGAGCTGGAATACGCAGTTTGCCGCGAAAAAATGAAACTAGTTTCAGGCTGGACAAGGATGGCATGCGTGAACAAAGAATTGAGGCCGGCAAAGTTTCCGCCTGACGTAAAAGAAAAATTACTGAAGAACTTTTCAGCCTGATGAAAAAATCTTTTTTGTTCGTATTCAACCCATTCTCCAGAGGCTACAGCGAGAGCATGCTCTGGAGCGTCAAAAGGTGTGCGCGGAATAGCGGACTTGAGCTTTACATATCGGAGACTAAATTGGATAAAAACGGGAACTGCATTATCGATTTTCCGAAAGAAAAGTGCTCTTCGATATGGGTCGCCGGAGGCGACGGCACATTCAACGGAGTTGTGAACGCAATGGCGCGCGAAAATTGGCTCGATGTTCCTGTTGGGATTTTGCCGCGCGGAACCGCAAATGTGCTTGCGACAGAATATGGAATGAAAAGTATCGGCAAGCGTTCTATTCCTGAAATTTTCGGCTCATGCATAGTGCGCGAACACGATCTTGGAGTTATAAACGGTCGGATTTTCTTAATGTCTGCAGGATGTGGAATCGACGCAGAAGTCATGAAGAGCGTAAATCCGGTTTTGAAGAGATTCTTCGGGACACTTGCATATTTTGTAACTGTCTTGAAGGTTTCTACTATGCTGAAATCTTTGCCGCTCTTGAGAGTTACTCATTCGAGCGGACGTGTTATGGAGGGAAACTGGTTTCTTGCGGCAAATGCTTCTCGATACGCCGGCGACTTTGCTATTACGAAAGGAAATCCTTTTGACGATGAAATGGAATGCTTTGTCTTCAATGTTCAAAATTCTTTTTCTTTCTTCAAGAAAGTTTTGGAATTAACTCAGAGAAGGATTGGAGAAACCGAATCGATTATTCTGAAGAGGGGAGACAAAATAATTATCGACGGTGCAAAAGTTTGTCAGATAGATGGCGAATATTTCGATATATTCGAAAATAACGAAATGAGTTTTTATCCTAAGAAGCTCAAGGTATTTGTTGCGAGTGCCCTGTGCCTCCCCCCAGTCCATCTTCCGAAGAACGTGTGAAATAATTGAAAAATGCAAATTGGAAAAATAAAATTTCCAATTTGCACTTTCCAATTTGCACTTTCCAATTTGCACTTTCCAATTTCCAATTTTCAATTTCCAATTTGCACTTTTCAATTTGCAATT
>PEWQ01000008.1:0-9801 GCA_002780065.1 Candidatus Hydrogenedentes bacterium CG07_land_8_20_14_0_80_42_17 | reverse complement strand
TAGGTGTTGTGTCCCTCTAATTCCAATTTGTACTTTCCAATTTGCACTTTCCAATTTGCACTTTCCAATTTGTGGCTCGTTGTTTCAGCGGTAAAAATATCGATGTCTTTTTGTTTAATTTTTGATTGTTTTACATATTCTCTTGCATCGGGCCGATCGAGCCTTCGACTTCGGCTTCGTTTAAGGTTGATGAGAACGCGTTTACTTCATCGCTGGTGATTGAAAGTATTAGTTTGAGTTCTTCTTCAAGATTGAGATGAGGCTGGCGCGTCAGCTCGTCTACTCCGATTCCCATCATTCGGCCTTGAGTGGATTCTGAAGATAAAATAGTTCTCGATGCAAATTTAGTTTTTGCTCTTTCGAATTCTGATTTGTTTGGAGGTTTATCTTTAATTCGTTTTATTTCATCGAAAAGTATTTCTCTGCATTTTGAAAAATTTTCAGGAAGCGATGCAAAGCCTGCGTAAAACAGGCCTGTGTCGGTAAATGCCACCACACCCGCTTCAATCGATTGAGCAAGACCTGTATGAGTCAGCGACCATGAGAGTCTTGAACCCTCTTCGTCGCCAAGCAAAATCCCCAACATTCCAGCAATGTAAAGAGCTCGGTGCTCTTTGTATGACGGTCCTTCCCAAACCGCCATGAATTGTTCCTGCATGTCGCCTTCACGGATTCGACTGCACTTTGCTTTATTTTTTGGAAGAGTATTATTTCCGGCTGAAAAAGTAGTAGCTTTATTAGAACCCAGAGCTAGTTTTTCTGCGACTGTTTCGACATCTTCAGCTCTTACCGCACCCGATACCGCCAATACAATTCGAGAAGGATGATATCTTTCCGAGTGATACTGCTTCATCATTTCATGAGTTAAGTTTTGGATCGTTTCTCTCGTGCCGAGAATGCGGCCGCTCAGCGGATGCGGTGAAAAACGCGCTTGCATAATTTCATCGAAGAGAAGCGATTCAGGCCTGTCATTATACATTTCTATCTCTTCGAGTATTACATTCTTTTCGCAATCAAAGTCGGAGACGAGAAATGCGGGATCGATCATTTCGGCAATGAGGTTCACTGCAGAAGACATAAACTCGGGAAGCACTTGAGCGTAAAAGACAGTTCGTTCCCATGAGGTATATGCATTTGCGTGCGAGCCCATATCATCGAGAGCCATGTTTACCTCAAGAGCAGAACGCTTCTTCGTCGCCTTGAATGACATGTGCTCTAGAAAATGAGAGACGCCCATTAATTCAGGAGGCTCGTTGCGGGAACCTGTCTCGACAAAAAAACCGACAGCGACACTCGCCGCAGATGGAATCTCTTCGACTACTATTCGCAGACCGGACGATAAGACAGTTGATGAGTAACGCGATTTAGAAACTGTATTTGAACTCATATTTTTTTCCCGCCGTCGCCGGATTTATTCCGCCATTCAGGCCCTAGTGTAAGAATTATTTTCGGAAGAATTCGTTTCGATTTTAAAAAACTGTTCATCTCTTCGAGCTCAATTTTTGTGACCGACTCTATCATTTCAGAAATCGAACGCACCCTGTCGAAACGAAGAATATCGACTGCCATCGCCTGAGCGCGGCTCGACGGCATTTCGCAGGCCATGATGAGCGAACTCCTGTATTTAATCTTTCCGCGTTCCAACTCTTTTTCGTTTGCTCCTTCTTTTAATCTTTCCAATTCGGCGCAAATAACTTGAATGCATTCTTCGGCTTTGTCCGGAGTTGTCCCTGCGTAAACTATCATCGCTCCATTATCTTGCATCAACGAGTAGAAAGCTCTGACTGCGTATACAAGCCCGCGTTTTTCCCGCACCTCCACAAATAGTCTCGAACTCATCCCCGAAGTAAGTATCATCAGAAGCAATATTGCTTTTGGATAGTTCGGGTCTTTTGCAGAGACGAAGGGCGCCGCCAAACCGATTTGAACCTGAGCTCCTAACGCTTTTTCAATATGCGAAGGCAATTCTTTCGGTGGAGTAAGTGAGAGCTTGCGAATTTCCGAAGCCGTTTTCCAAACTGAGAATATCTTTTCGACTGATACGAGGACTTCATCCGGTTCAATATTGCCTGCAATGCTCAGTATTGCCGTTTCCGGCGAAAATTCGCTCATGGCTTTTTTTATATCTCGAACTGTTAATTTTTTTATTTCCGAAATTATGCCTTTGACCGGACGACCGAGCGGATATGGAAAAAACCTTAATCCTAATTCATTCATTAGTTTTTCCGCGGGATTGTCTTCAATCGCAAGAATAGATTGGATAGATAGTTCTACAGACTGTTTGAATTCGTTTTGATCGCAATTAGGTTTTGTTATTATGTCAAAAAATAGATTTAGAGCTCTGTCCAATTTATCAGGGAGAAGAGAGGCCGACAGCGAGACATATTCGGCAGAGCAATCGAACGAGCGCTCAATTCCGAGCGAATCCAGTTCGGAGATGAGTTCAACAGCATTTTTTCCTGCACATCCCCGCGAAAGCATTTCGGTCATAACTGCAGTGAGTCCTGCTTTGCCTTCAGGATCGTAAGCGGCTCCTCTTTGAAGCAATATCGTAAATGAAGCCGATTTCGCGTTCGGCATCTTTTCTACGGCTACTGTCATGCCGTTTGACAACTTGCGGATCATTCTTTGTATGTTCCAAAAACTTTTTTCAGGCGAGAGCAGATTTCTCCAATACTGGCTTTTGCTCGGCCTGCTTCGATAAAAAACGGCATGAGATTCTCACCGGCACGCGTCGCTGACTCTACAGCATCAAGAACATTTTTAACTTTTGTTAAATCTCTTTTGCTTTTTACTTCGTTCAGCCTTTTGATTTGGCGTTCGCTGACGCTCGGATCAAACCGAAATATTTTTGGCGAAGGCTCTTCAGTTCGAAAACAATTTATTCCGACGATCTTTTTCTCTCCGGTCTCAATGGATTTTTGATAAGAGTAAGATGAATCACGAATTGCTTTTTGAGGAAATCCGAGCTCGATAGCTTTTTTCATTCCACCGAGCTCATCGATCTTTTCGATTAAAGTTTTCGCTTCTTTTTCGATAGTGTCGGTCAGGTGCTCGACAAAATAAGAGCCGCCGAGCGGATCAACTACATCCGCAACGCCGGATTCGTGAGCAATAACCTGTTGCGTTCTGAGCGCAATTCTGGCGGACTCTTCAGTCGGCAAGGCGAGAGCCTCGTCGCGCGAATTGGTGTGCAGAGACTGAGTTCCACCGCAGACTGCCGCGAGCGCAGAGATTGTTGTCCTGACAATATTCACATCGATTTGACGAGCCTGAAGCGACGAGCCTGCAGTTTGTGTGTGGAACCGCATTTGAAGTGAGCGCTCTTTCTTTGCATGGAATCGCTCGCGCATAATCTTTGACCAGAGCCGCCGCGCCGCTCGAAATTTGGCCGCCTCTTCGAAAAAATCCATGTGGCAGTTAAAAAAGAACGAAAGCCGGCCGGCAAAGTCATCGACGTCGAGCCCGCGCTCAATTGCAGACTCAACATACGTGATTGCGTTCGCTAGTGTGAATGCAACCTCCTCGATTGCAGTCGAGCCAGCTTCGCGGATGTGATATCCTGAAATGGAAATTGTGTTCCACTTAGGCATCTCCTTCGAACAGAATTCGAATACGTCGGTGATCAGTTTCATCGACGGCTCCGGCGGGAATATGTATGTCCCTCGCGCAATGTACTCCTTTAATATGTCGTTCTGAGTTGTTCCACCGAGCGCATTTCTTTGCACTCCATTCGCTTCGGCGCACGCAATGTAGAACGCAAGCAGAATCGGAGCAGTTGAGTTTATGGTCATTGATGTTGTGACTTTATCCAGAGGAATATTTCTAAATAGAGTCATTACGTCGTCGAGCGTATCGATTGCGACTCCGACTTTTCCAACTTCGCCTTCAGATAGCGGATCGTCGCTGTCGAGTCCTAATTGAGTCGGAAGATCGAATGCTACGCTGAGTCCGGTTTGACCTTCTTCAAGAAGAAACTTGTATCGGGCATTGGACTCCTCTGCATCGCCCATTCCAGCGTATTGACGCATTGTCCAGAATTGACCGCGATACATGCTCGGCCGAATTCCGCGAGTGAAAGGATACTCGCCTGGAGTTTCGAAATCACCGTAATGATTTGCAATTGGAATTCCAGAAAGCGTTCGGAACTCGTTCTTGCGTCTCTTTTCTTTCTTCTCTTTCATGAAGTCGAAATCATAACTTACTTTCTCTTCGAAAATCAAGAAGTCTTTCGGATTTAGCCTACGTGATGCAAATTACTGGCTACAAATCATATATCTCGTTGTTTGGTAATGACGCTCCTGATATTATGAAAATATGCCTAAGAAATTTTCATTGACTCTTGCGACTGCAATCAAAGAACGCTGGAGCGTGTATCATAAAATGCTGAGAAGGTGCAAAAAAAATTTCAGCGAAAAAAATGTTCATGATTTCAGAGTTGCTATACGCAGATTCATTGCGGCGCTTTTAATTGCTGAATCGATGAAATCAATCGGCGCATTTTCCAGAATAAAAAAAAGACTGAAGAATCGAATATCTGTATTCGGTGAGCTCAGGGATATTCAAGTTGTATTGAATAAGATTAGAGAGGTCGATTCAAAATCGAAATATACTTTTTTGATGGAACTAAAACTTAACTTCGAGAGTAAGGAGAAAGAACTGCGAAAAAGATTAAGAGTGAAGATATCGAGGTGGAAGGACGGCGAGATAAAAAGACTGGTAAAAAAAGCTAATGGCGAACTCATGAATATTAGGAAACCTGAATTCAATTCGATTGAAGCTATGCTATTGGATTCTTACAAAGTGCTTGTAAATAGAATCAGGGCGGCTCTAAACGACGATCCATACTCGATTCATAGGGTCAGAATTGCATTGCGAAAATTGAGATATAAAGTTGAAATCTTGAAATCTATTCTTATTCGCCCTACCGAAAAAAATATTGAATTGATGCAGTTGTTTCAGAAGAAGATGGGAGAAATCCAGGATTTGACGGTCATGATCGATACAATTAGAAGAGAGATGGAAAAACGTTTAGCTTTCGACAAAAACGTATATGAATATCTAATTGAATTGCGCAGGAAACGGATAGAAGTTTTCATGAAAGAACTTCCGCTTGCAAAGCGGTTCAAGCCGGCCATTAAGATGAGGAGGGAAAGATGAAGATCACATTATTGCGTCACGGCGAAGCTGTGGAGATGAGCGAATGGAAAGGGACGGACAGTGACAGACCTTTGACTGAAAAGGGAAGAGAGAAGATGGAGGAGATATCGAAATCGATTTCGAGGTTGGGTTGGAAATTCGATTTGGTTTTTTCGAGTCCTTATCAGAGAGCAAAGGCGACCGCCGAGATAGTTGCCGGTGAACTTAATATTGCGGAACCGATTCGAGTTTCGGAGGCGATGTCATGCGAAGGAGATATGATGGATATTGTCAAAGAACTGAAAGAACTCGATTCAAATTTCGAAAGAATTCTAATGGTGGGTCATGAGCCTCATTTGAGTTCGCTGATTTCGTTTCTAATTACAGGTGAGACATCTTATTCGTTCGAGATGAAGAAGGGCGGACTTTGCAGATTAGAGCTCGATTCGCTTTCTGAAGAGGGAAGATGTGCAAGACTGCTTGCGCTTATTCCTCCGAAAGTGCTGTAATGAAGAATAAAAAAAGGAGCAGTTTGGAAAGAAAACATGTAACTAATGCTGTGCTTTCTGTATACCGCAGGGTGAATCCTTCTCATGTGAGACTAAAAAGTTGGAAAGAGTATTTTAGTATTTGGTCGCGCTTTATTGCAGAAAAACTTTTACTTCCGCCAGTAGCATTTGAAAATGCTAGGCTCATGGATGTTGGATGTGGAACAGGGGAGAAGAGCTTGGTCTATGCCTGGCTTGGCGCAAATGTAATGGGCTGTGATGCCAACAATGAAGCGATTCGTATTGCTCGAGAAAACGCGAAGAAAATAGTTATTGAAGATAAAATCAGTTTTCACGTTTGCAACGTGTTTGAAATAACAGGAAGACAAAAATTTGATATAGTTGTTTCGGATGGAATGCTTCATCATACATCTGCTCCGTGGGCGGCGTTAGACTGTGTAACAAAAATTGTAAAACCTGGTGGAATAATCATTCTTGGGCTTGCTGAACCGTGCGGCTTCTTTCAACGTAGGCTCCAGCGCTGGCTGGTTAAGCGCATTGCTGGGAATAATGAAAAGAAGATAATATCAGTTGCAAAAAAACTTTTTGGGAGGTCTTTGGTTAGAGCTTCAAAAGCATCCGGACGCACAATCGAGTCTACAATATATGATTCCTTCATCAATCCTCAAGTCGTAACTATGCCTTTAAATGATATTCGCAGACATTTTGAAAAGAATAAAATTCATCTCGACACTACATGGCCCAGAATTGAACTTCCGCTTCAGACTGACAGCCAGTACCATAATTTATTGAGCAATGATGAGCCAAGTACATGTTACTGGGAAGATTTGAACCGCTTGATGTGGCTTCTAAAAAAAGATTACGATTTTGATACATTTAGGAAACATTGCCGAAAATTTTCTGTAAATAAAATTCTTTCCTGTCTTATCGATTCGATTACTGATGACTCGCTTCAAACTTCATCTTTAGAAAAAGTTGTGAAGATGACTCATTCGTCGATAAAAGTTTCAACAGAGGTGATTCCTTACTATGACCCTCTCAAAGACTTGCAGTATTTTGTGGATGAATTATTGGCGCTTGTCAGACTGTTATCTGAAAAAGAAAGCCAAGGTGAATCTCTGAATAAAATTGTATCTTCTATTAAATTTAAGAGACTCTTCAAAGGCTTCAATGGAGTCGGTATGGTTTATTATAGAGGAACAAAATCGTTGAGTTGAAACCACTTTTCATTTTTCAATTATTTTACACGTTTTTTGACGCGGAGCGCCTGTGTCTCCAAGACGTTTTTCTTTGCAATGTTATTATATTTGAAATTGCAAATTGGAAAGTGAAAATAAAAATTCACTGTTATTTGTAATCTAGTCTTTGCAGATTCTCGAATAAATCGAATCCAGTTTTTTAACTACGCGGTCGATTGAAAAATCTTTGACACGCTTTTTGCCTTTTTCAGCGAGCAATTTTCTTTCGGACTCTGAAACCATTAATTTGTGAAGCTCTTCGTGAATCGTTTCGGGTTTTGCAAGCATTGCAGAATTTTCGTCTCCCGATATTTCTCGTGCGCCCGGCGTATCTGTCGATAGAACGGGCAATCCCGCCTGCCACGCCTCGAGTATTACATTCGGAAATCCCTCTTCTTTTGACGGCAGAAGAAGAAGATCAAAAGAGTGGAGCATTCTTCTTGCTTCGAGAATGTTTCCGGCAAATGCGACAAAACTGGATAATCCTAAATTCTCAACCATCTTCTCAAGCTTTTTTCGTTCAGGACCTTCGCCGATTAAAGTTAATGATCCTTCGGCTCCGCGTTTTATCGATTTTGCGAAAGCTTGAATGGATAACTCTACATTTTTTTCATTTCGGAGATGACTTAATGTGACGACCCTTGGGCGCTTAAGCTTCAGCCATTCTTCCGGAGGATTGAGCGGAGGAAGTGGAGATGGAACTCCACCGTTTAATATCTCTATGCGTTCAGATTCGATTTTGTCTCGTTCAACTAATATTTTTTTTACAGGCTCGGAAACTGCCAATATTAAGTCGGCAGGTTTTAGAAAAAATCTGTTCGCTTCTGCTTTCCAGTTAGGCCTCGTAATATCCAAACCGCGTTCGGATGCAATCCATGGGATTCCTTTTGCCCACGGAAATTGTTTCAGCGCCCATGCAGTCCAATTTCCGCGGAGAAGAAATGAGTGAATAATGTCAGGTTGAATATTTTTTGCGAACTTAAAGAAGTGCGAAATTTCAAAAAGATTTTTTGAATAATTGAATTCCTTTGCTTCATAATTCAGCTTTTGAAAATGATTAATCAAGTCACCTGTTCCGAAAAAAGTTGCAAGAAAAAGTTTGTAACTTTCTCTCGGCATGTGTTCGGCAAGTAAACCTATATTGCGTTCAGCACCGCCCAGTTTCGAGGTCGGAGTGACAACTAAAATATTTTTTACTCTCGAGTTCATCTTGTTGAGATTAACTTTACGGATTAATTATCGAATTGAGAAGAAAAAGGTTTTAATTTATGAAAAAATCCATTTTTATTATTCGAAAAAAAATGAATAAAAACTTGCTTGACTCGAATAAAGAAAGTTATAGGATTCAAACATGACACTATTAGGTTTTCTTGATATCTTTTTTTTGATTTTGCATGTTACCGCTTGCCTTGTGCTTTGCGGAATCGTGCTTATGCAAGGCGGTAAGGGCGCTTCATTGTCAGCCTCTTTTGGTATGGGCGCGGCTGGTTCTGCATTTGGTGCGCGTACAGATTCATTTATCACGAAGCTAACTAGTGGCGCCGCAATCGCATTTGTGATTACTTCGGTTTCTTTGACGTTTTTGGCATCGAAGACCGGTTCGCTTTCGCAGAAATACGAACCTGCCGATGAAAAAAAAGGAACTACTCTTCCAATTGAATCGAGCGGACAACCGCAAGAAGTTGAAAAACCGGCAGTCGGGACTGAAACTGCTTCTTGATTTGATTGCTTGATTCGAGTTCTCTGCGATGCAACAAACGACGGAAATCTTTCCGCACGTTTTTGAAATTATTATAGGTGGCGTTTTGAAGAAATGGCAAAATTAGGCCGAATAGCGCTCGATTTTGGAACGAGCGCAATAAAATTGATTCAGATCGGCGGAAAAGCCGGCGCGCCAAAGATCGATAAGATAGATTTAAGCCCTATTATTCAAGCACAAGGCAATGAAGGCTCTGATGTTTTTCCAAAAGATGCAGTGCTTGCGGCTCTGAAAGATTTGCTTTCCAGGAACAAAATTAAAGTAAAAAAAGTAGCGATAACAATTCCGGGACAAGCCGCAATAATTAGGTTGATAAAGATTCCTAATGCAAGTAAAGAAAAAATTTCTCAGATGATCAGATTTGAAGCTGAACCTTTAATTCCAGTACCTTTGGATCAGTGCGCTTTTGGCCACAAAATTATATCGATGGGTGAGGACGGCTCAACTGCCAAAGTTCTTTTTGTTGCTGTAAAGAATGAGTGGATTCAAAATTATGTTGATGTTCTAAAAGAGATGAAGATGATTCCTGAACTCATTGAGGTCTCATCTATCTCGAGCGCAACAGCATTTAAAAATGCGGTTGCCGGCGAAAATGAAGCAGTAGCTCTAATTGATTTTGGAGCCGGTTCAACTGATATATCTGTTATAAGAAATGGTGAGATTGAGTTTACGCGTTCTGCGGCAGTGGCTGGGGGAAGTTTTGCTCAAGCTTTGCAAAGCAAATTGGAAATTAGCAGAGATGAGGCTGAACGAATAAAGCGAGAAAAAGTCAAATTGAGTGCTGTTCAAGCGGCTCGACCATCAGGAACAGCTCCAGGAATGAGAGGACCAGGTCAGGGAATTCCTCAGTTGCCTGGCATTCCCAGTGCAACAAGACCTGGCGGGGCTATTCCACCACCGATGGGTGGACCACCACCGATGGGTGGACCATCACCGATGGGTGGACCATCACCGATGGGTGGACCATCACCGATGGGTGGAGCTGCAATTCCGAAACCGAGTGGAGCACCAATGCCTGCACCACCGATGGCTCCACCGCCGCCTGCGCCGGGAGCGGGACTGATGGGTGCAAAGCCGCCTGCACCGCCAATGGCTCCACCGCCGTCTGCGCCTGGAGCGGGACTGATGGGCGCGAAGGCACCTGCACCACCAATGG
>PEWQ01000028.1 GCA_002780065.1 Candidatus Hydrogenedentes bacterium CG07_land_8_20_14_0_80_42_17 | reverse complement strand
AAGAATGCCCCCGTAGCCGTATCTGCATCCCTATCTCAAGCCCACTGGTAGAGCCGGAAGGCAGTTCTAATACATGAGCGGCATCGGCAATAGCAAATCCGGTCCACGGCTTCAAATTCATGAAAACTTGTTTTACTCGAAAGTCTCTATCTAAAAAAATTGCGTCGATGGGAAATCTCATGAAGCACATGTGAATCGAAGATACTTCCAGCAATAAAAGTCCTTCTCCATGCTCTAACTTTTTTCTGAACATTAATCCTTTGAGCTTTAAAAAAAATGTTTCGGCAATCTCTATTCTATCCCACAAAACTCGATCTTTTTCGTCAGTGATAATAACATATTTCGAATTTGTAAATTCGGTATGCATCAAACTTTACATCGACTTCCAAACCTTGAGGCCAATCGGACCTAAAGTGACAATAAAAATTGTTGGAAAGATAAAAAATATCATAGGGAAGAGCATTTTGATCGGAAGTTTCTGAGCCATCTCTTCGATCATCTGCCTACGCTTTGTGCGCAGTTGATCAGACTGAATTCTCAAAATCTGTCCGATGGAGACGCCAAGAGTATCCGCTTGAATGACTGCTGAAATCAATGTATCGAGTTCCGGCACCTGCGCTCGAGCCGTCAATGCCTTTAGTGCGTCTTTGCGAACCGAGCCTATTTTTACTTCCTGAAGCATCCTGTCGAATTCCTCAGTCAACGGATTCTTCATCCTCTCGATAACTTTCTGTATTGCTTGATCGAATCCAAGTCCGGCCTCAACTGAAACAGTCAATAAATCCAACAAGTCAGGCAAAGACTTTCGCATTGCCTTCTGCCGAGTCGTCACTTTCTTGGTCAGCCAAAACTGCGGAATCACAAATGAAAATCCTGCGCCAATTACAAGCAGTAGCATTACAAACTGTAGAGGAATTAAACCGATCAACGCAAGGAAAGCAAAGAGAGTAACGGATATCATTGCGGAAAGCATCTGCAGAGCTCTAAACTGACCCGAGGTCAAGTTTCCAGGATTGCCCGCGCGAATAAGCAGTTCTCCGATTTTGTCTACCTTCTTCCCTTTTTTCCCCTTCTGCATCTTCTTGGCAAAATTATCGAGCACGGGCTGAATTACTCTCTCGAAAAATGATTTATCGAGCTGTTCTTGATCAAAAGAGGCGAGTGATTGTCCGCGCTGTCTTTGTTTAGACTGTTCAAGCAGTTCAAACAGCCGCTCTCTGGCAATATTTCGCTTTGAGCCCTTAACAAACCATATAGCGATGCCGACACCGATAAGCATCAAAATAATTATGATGATTACAATTGTTCCAAGCATCTCACATCTCCACGTTCAGCATATTTTTTATGACAAAAGCTCCAAGCCCCTGCATGAAAAGTCCGATGCCAATTAAAATCCAACCGACCTTTTCTTGAAACAACATTCCCATCACGTCCGGATTTAGAAAATACATTATGGCGAAAAGTCCTGTCGGAAGCGCAGTAATCACAATTCCGCCCATCTTTCCTTGAGCTGTCAAAGCTTTAATTGTGCCTATAAGTTTTAATCTCTCACGAATCGTTGCAGATATATTTTCAAGAACTTCAGCGAGATTACCTCCGATCTGTCTCTGAATCATAACAGCAGTAACCGTTAGGTTGAAATCTTCTGACTCTATTCTCTTGCCCAACGCTTCAAGCGCGTCATCTAAAGGCATACCCAGAGAATTTTCTCTTATGAGCCTTTGAAACTCTTCTTTTGTTGGTGAAGGCGCTTCGCGCGATACCATCTCGATTGCCTGAAGAAAAGAGTATCCAGCTTTCAGAGAATTCGAAATTAGTCCGAGAGTATCGACAAGCTGGCCTTGAAAAGCTTTTTGTCTAGAAGACTTTTTGAATCCGAGAACTAAATTTGGAAACTGAAAACCAATAAAGCCCAACGGAATTCCGACAATCAAAGGATTGTTCCACATAATCTTTCCTATAGCCATTCCCAAGAAGAAACAGAAGACTCCGATAATCATCATCAAAGTCAGAAATTCGCTGGCGCGCCATTGCATTCCGGCGGCAGAGAGTTTCACTGCCAATTTCTGCCTGTAACCTTCAAAGACAACAACCTTTTCGATTATCTTGGAAACGTTAGTTAGAGCGCTCTTTTTTTTAATTCCGAGAGTCGCCTCTTCAGCCTCAAGCTTTTCAAGTTTTTGGAAATAATCTCTGTCAATATAAGGAGCGAGCGTCTTCTCAAGTTTATTCGTTCCATCATCACGAGTTTTAACTCGTTTAACAAGCAATATTACAACAGCAATACAAATTAGTAGAAATGCACCTACAACTAGTTGAAGCATTATTTCCCCGCACTCATTTTAATGTCCCGCTCTAATATGAGAGAAATCAATCTTTGCATTCTCTTTCGACAGTTTTTCGACAAGAGAAGGAGCGCGCTTGATTTCATCCTGCAGATTTTTATTTATCCATTCCACAGATTCCGCCTTTGTAAAACCAAAAATAGTAAGAGGAATTATTATTCCATTCTTCAAATATAGTTTGTAAAAAGTCGGAACGAATCTGCACGGTTCAAACTTACCGATTATCTTTCCTTCTTCAGAAAGCTCTGTCTGATTGTATTTAAAAATATCGGCTAGTTGAACCTCTTGCCCGTCAAAACCTGTGCATTGAGAAATATACGTAATTTTACGTGAACCGTCAGAGAGTCTCGACTGCTGAACAATCACATGGATTGCGGACGCAATCTGTTCGCGTATAGCTCTCGATGGAAGATCAACTCCGGACATAAGAACCATTGTCTCTATGCGTCGAACAGCATCAGGCGGGGTATTTGCATGGAGCGTAGTCAGAGATCCGTCGTGACCTGTATTCATCGCTTGAAGCATGTCCAGAGTTTCACCGCCGCGGCATTCGCCAACGATGACCCTGTCAGGTCTCATGCGTAAAGTATTTCTGATTAAATCCCGCATTGTGACTGCGCCTTTGCCTTCAACATTTGCCGCCTTAGTCTCAAGTCTGATCCAATGCGGCTGAAGGATTTGTATCTCGGCCGCATCCTCAACAGTGCAAATTCTTTCTCCTTCATCTATGAAAGATGAAAGAGCATTAAGCAGTGTTGTCTTTCCAGAACCTGTTCCTCCGGATACAACAACATTTCTTGCAATTGTCACTGTTGCCTTCAAAAAATCCCCAAATGTTTCAGTAAGCGCGCCAAACCTTATCAAATCGGGAATCCTCAATGGATTCTTTTGAAACTTACGTATTGTAATAGTCGAGCCATTGAGTGCTAAAGGCGGTATGACAGCATTAACACGAGAGCCGTCCTTCAAACGCGCATCTACATACGGCATTGATTCATCACATCGCCTTCCAAGCGGCGCAATAATTTTGCTTATGCACGTACGGACTGATTCTTCACTTGGAAATGTAATGTCTGCTAAAATAATTTTTCCCTTTTTTTCGACATAAATCTGATTAGGACCATTCACCATTATTTCCGAAATATCTTCATCCTCTACTAAAGGCTGAATTACACCCAGTCCGAGAATATCATCCAGCAGTTCCTTAATTACATCTTCATGTTCTTTTTTAGTGAGAGAAACTCCGATTTCCGAACCTATGATTGCAATATTTTCTTCGATTCTAGCTCTGAGCAATGTTCGCTTAAGATCAGGATCAGGCTGATTTAAAATGCTCGAATCTATTTCAGCAATTAGTTTATCTTGAACTCTTTTTTTTAGAGAATCGCGCGGAGAAAGAGTTTCCGGCGTTGACGCGCGGGCAGTCTTGTCTTTCTGCGCAGTCTTCTTCATCGATTCAAGACGTTCTAAAAGCGACATACTCCTCCAATCTACCTCACTTCAATTTGTAACGCAGGCTAAAGCCTGCGGCTACCATTCGAATGTAATTCCTCTCACGACTTACATTCTATGAAGAAATATTACATATAAAGAACAATTAAGTCAAAAATCCAATTGCTTCTGTATTGAAAATTAAAAATTCTTCTGAGACAAAAAAATTACTTCTTCTTCTTCCCAAAGAAACCGCCGGATTTTTTTGCGGGCTTTGACGCAGTCATCGCATCAGGATTGATATCGTCTGCGGCAATTAACTTAACTATTTCATTTATTGCCGCAGACGCCTTCGAATCAGGCGATCTGATATAAAATGGTTCGCCCTCATTGACTGCCGGCATAATGACTATGCCTTCTGACGGAATAGTTGCGGCTATTTCGGAATCAAGAGCCTTCTCAATATCAGCTTTCTTAAACGAAGTATCCGACGCTTCTCTGTTCATTATGATCTTGACCTTTTCATCCGTATAGCCGAATGTCTGCATTATTTCGAGCATAAGTTTTCCGTCTTTTATTGTTGGAAGTTCCATTGTCAAAAGTAAAAAGATAAAGTCCGAGAGTTCAAGAGCTGTCAAAACTGAATCGGTCAAAAACGCGGGTGTGTCGATAACAATATAGTGAAACTTCTCTTTCAACTTCTTTACAATAGCATCAATATGCGTACCCTTCACAAGATCGGCTTCATCAGGTCTAACCGGAGCCGTAAGCACGACTACTCCGCTGTCTTCATGCGTTAGCAAATGGTTTGCTAAAACCTCATCGTCGCATACTCCAGTATCGGCAATCTCTCGAGCAAGACCTGCAATGGTATTCTTAGGTTGAAGATGCATCATGATCGCAACATCTCCAAATTGAAGATCCAAATCCACTAGGCAGACTTTTTTCCCAGTAAGTTTTTTGATCGCACATGCGAGATTAGTCGCTAATAGAGTTCTTCCCACTCCGCCCTTTGTAGAAAAAATTGCAACTGTCTTTGATGCGACTACCTCTTCTTCTCTCGCACCTAGAAGCTTCGCCATCGCCTCTTTCTTCTTTTCGCTTATGTTGGCAACAAGTTTGACAATCTCTATTAAATCGCCAGGATCATAAGGCTTTGGAATAACCTGACGCGCTCCGGCAAGCATTGCTTTACGCATGAACAAGCCGTCCGTTCCTTCTTCTGAAATGATAATGATATCCGAAGCAGGAGCTGATACTGATATTAGCTCCGCGGCGGCAAGCCCATCGGAATTTTCTCCGGCTAACTTCGAATCAATAACAACAATCGAGGGATTTAAATCTTTGATTAATTTCAATCCTTCTTCGGCATTATCCGACTCGCCGACAACTTCCATGTTCTGTTCAACAAGAAAAGCCTTCTTAAGCCGAACACGTTCCTCCATCTCACCTGAAAGGAGAACAATTCGAATACCAGCCATTTTATCGAGTCAAACCTGCCGAGGGCGCTGTTTGCAATTCAATGTTAGTTTGAGGATTTTGAATCTGAGGCCGCGGCGCGGATAAAACCTGATCCAAAGAGCTAATGGTTCCGTCAGGCGGGGCGATGCGGGCCGTAAGAAAGATTAGAAGATCAACATCTGTTCCAACCTTTGATTGCGACTTAAATAAATTCCCAAGAATAGGAATATTTCCGAGGAACGGAACTTTCTGTTCAGTCCTAGTTGAGTCGCGTGAAGAAAGTCCTCCGATAACAAGCGGAGTGCCGGTTCTCACCATAACACGCGATTTGGAATTTCTTTCGCTCGTTTCATTTATGATTATTACATTCGATCCTACTCCGTAATTATGCGTTCTTACAACTCTGGAAACTGTTGCGTCAATATCCAGCGAAATGACTCCGTCTTGCCCAATCGTAGGATTGACCTTTAGTTCGATTCCCACATCCTTCGGACTGGTCGTAGTTGAAAATGTCGTCAAACCCGTAAGAGGATCTATCGTCTGAGTCGTTGTCACATCGTAAACAGTCTCAATCGATTTCAATGAGGCATTTTGATTATTAAGTGTGACGATTCTCGGAGAAGATAACACTTCAGCATCTCCGCGAGATTCGAGAGCAGAAACCATTACATCGACATTTGCATATCTCAATCCGCCGAATGAGAAACCATTTCCGCCAAACATTCCCAAAAGCATTCCTGCATCTCCGCCGAGCGAAATTGTCTGATTTGTGCCGCCGGAACCGGTAGTTCCGGTGACTACTCCAGCCGCAGGTTGAGTCTGAGCATCAGTTCTCGATGAAGAACCGCCGAATCCTACAAACGGCTTGTTGCCTCCGTCAGCCTGAGTCGAAAGTCCCCATTCAACTCCGAGCTGTTTTGCCGCCTGACGATTCATCTCAACAAACTTAGCTTCAATCAATACCTGAGGAACTTCCTGCTGATCCATCGC
This sequence comes from Candidatus Hydrogenedentes bacterium CG07_land_8_20_14_0_80_42_17, assembly GCA_002780065.1. Taxonomy (GTDB): domain Bacteria; phylum UBA8481; class UBA8481; order UBA8481; family UBA8481; genus UBA8481. The sequence continues at coordinate 8,206 of PEWQ01000028.1, read as the reverse complement.
TTTCGAGAAACGTTCTATCTCGATAAATTTGTCATTAGTTGCGCGAACGATAAGCCGATTTGAAACAGTATCCGCTGTAAGACCGACTTCAGACATGTTTGAAAAACTAGAAAGAATCAGTGAAACCATGTCAGATGCTCTGCGCGAACGAAGAGCAATAATTCTCGGCGTGCCCTCTCCGATCGATGTCACCTTCGAAGCAATTCCATCGCTGAAAGTGACTTCATAATCCGAATATACGTAAATCTTTTCGTTGGGAAGAGTGCCAGGTTTTATATTGAACGGAGCCTGCCCGACCACACGCGCTACGTCGCGTTCGGTCATTCCGGTCATCACTACTCCTCTGCGAATAACAGTCTGCTGTTCTTCCGGAGTAAGCAGTTGGAAATCTACTCCGTCAGTCGAAGGCACAGAGACGGATATTCCCAGTCTCTGCATTTCTGAACCCGCAAGACCGTTCATGCTCTCAAGTCTATCGTTCCAATATAATGCTTCGCCAAAATCATAGTTCACTACTGTGATTCCATCTTCTCTTCGAGTTATTCTTTTTGGAGTCTGTCCAAGTATCGATTCAACATCTGATCTCAATAAATACCTGATCAGTTTCTTTTCACTCTTCGCATTCCTTACCGCATCGCCTGCAGGATACATTCTCTCTTCTGAGAGAATATCTTCATTCAACAAAACTGCTCGGTCTCCTAACTCATACAGCCAGCCGATACTGCCATTCGAGAGTTCAACTCGCCTTCCAGCATCGAGTTTGACTCCCCTCGCAGCCTCAATCTGCTGTTTCGTCATTCCGGGAAGAAGAATTCCCTGAGCAACAGCCGAATTCAAATCTTTCCCGATAATGTCAGGTATCATTCCTTCTAAAATATTTTTTATAATCGAAACTTGTTCAGGCACTCCGGTCACAGTTAAAGTCGCTCCGCTTAAATTCATACTCAACGGCGACGCAAAAGGAATCACAGGCAAAGTAGAAATCGATCTATTAATTTCGTCCGCTACATTTTTTCTTCTAGCTTCACTTACAGAATTATTAAATCGCGCCATCAAGAAACCGACTTCACGAGCAGGAATAACCTGCCATACCCTTGCTATTCCATCCCACTGTCTGCCTTCCGGTATCGTGTATTTCGTCTCTTGAATAGCAATCGGAGCCTGAGTCATCGGTCTATCCCAGAGAATGACCAAACCGTCAACAATCGAAATCGTCGCAGTATCGCTTACTATTGCGAAAAGTCCGTCTGTAGTATATCCGGTGGTAAAACCAATGCTTGTCCCCCAAGCCTTCGAAAGTAGTGATAAGTTCTTCTCTAAGTCTGCGCCTGATATGTACTGAAGTCGATAAGCTCTCATTACCAATGTTTGACCGGTTGCAGAAACAGTCGTACCCAAATCTATTTTTTGAGGCGTAATGCTGCTTGGAATCAAAGGATGGTTTGATGAAACACTTTCGACAATTCCATCTCTGGTAATAACTCGCATCGTCGGATAAGCATATTCTCGAACTATTATTTTATTTTCTTCCTTCACGATCGGAGAAACCGGAGGCTGACCCAAAATAGAAAATACCTGCGAATCAGTCATGCCGGCCATAATCAATGAATTTTCTTTTGCTGTCTGAATAAGCTCTTCGGATATGCTATTAAGTTTATCAGCTTCAATAACAATTCCGTTCATTACTCCGACAATTACATCTTCAAGATTGTAATAATCAATCACACCCGAGGTCGAAGCATCGGAACGATAAGGCGGAGGAAGTTCGCCGCGCGAGTGCTTCAAATCGTCGAGAGTCATTCCGACGACGACAAGATTTCTTTTCACTGCATCATCGATAACTTCTCTTGAAACACCAGCCGCTGCGGTCATAGCGCCTACGAATTGAAGAGCTTCAACTTTAATTTCATATTTCAATCCCAAAGATTCGCACATAATTCTGCATTCAGCTTTGGTGCGGTCGACATTATTGGAAGCGCCGCGGAATATTATTCTATTTGGTTCAACATCTATGCGGTCTACGCCGTACGGATAAGATGCAGATTCGTCATTCTCTATAACTACTACTCTGTAAACGTAGCGTCTGTCGCCGGACCACACAAAAACATTCGAAGTCGCAAAATTAAGTTTTCCATCCGGCTTCGATACCGAAGAAGAGCCTTGAATAAGAACTTCAGTCGGAGAGACAACACTGGCGGAAACCGCTCGAGGATCTCCAACAGCAACCTTCGTAAGATTTGGAACGGTTATGACAAAAGAATTGTTTGCGGCTACGTAAACATCCGGAACATTTTGAGAAGGCCTTACAGACTGAGCAAAAATCGGGGCTCCGGCAAGAATTAAAAGAAGTAAAATTGCTGAATAATAACGTCTCATTGTCCTACTCCAGTCTGAGGAGCCAACTGAGAGCCTTCTAATTTATTCAATCCCATTCTCTCATCGTCAGGTCTTCCAAATCTCGCTACTCCGCCGTATTTTGTTCCATGATAAATTTCTATTGCTCTTGGATCTGCTATTATGTCTTTCCCAATTAACGTATTGTCTAAAACTCCGGCAGTATTCTCTTGAGCGCTGTTCATCGGAGATTTCAATGCAAGAACAAGTCGAGCGCCCAACGCTCCACCGCTTAAATAATTCTCAGCCCAGATAAGCCGCTCGGCTTCATGAGGAAAAACAGAAAGGGTCAAACCGGTCGGAATACTTTCGGGCGATGTGTCGGCTTCCGATTTCGGAATAAATCTCGGACCGATCGCAATCACTCGGGCATTCTGCACAATAATGCGAGTATAATCTATCGGAGAGCCTTCACGGCGTTGAACTCTGAAATGACCGATTACATCAACAATATCTCCCAACTGAATAAGACCGTTGACTGCCGCAAGCTCATCATACTTCAAAGAAATTGCGCGTTTATATTGAGGAACGAGAAAAGCAAGTTTTGGCTGTCCACCAAATATCATCGCGTCAACCACAAAATCTCCCGTCTTTATATCGACAGTTGAAATGTGTCCTACAACCCTCGCGCGGTCCAGATCTAAAACCGTTGCGTCGGGCGCTTCTCCCTTTGCCGCAACCTCTTTTACATCCAGCATATTTTCGGTAATCAATATGTTTGCTGAAATATCCTGCTTGGCAAATAAAACATTCTTATGCGAGCCTGGAAACCGTTTTGAATCCTTAGGATCAGTTCCTTGAGCTAATTCATCAACATCGGTATAACCGTCACTGTCAGAATCCAACTTCTGAGCGGCAAGCGCGGGATCTTCAACGGGCTGAGTAGAACGAAATATGAAAAAATACGCGCCAATTGCCGACAGAAACAATACTCCGACAACTGCTCCAATAATAATCAACAATTTTGGATTCAAGGTTTTATCCCCTTCATAAAATAAAAGTTATTCATTCTTATCGGCAAATATAATTCAATCATTCTGAATGATACACCTTGTTTTTTCAATTTATTACCGCTCTCGGTGTTCCCCCGCGCCTCAATCCAAAATCATGTTCTTTGGAAAGCAATACCTTCGGATCGCCTTCCACCTGCGACTGAATGAAACGCGCGCGTAAATTTCCTTCCGAATCCGTTCCTATAATCTCAAGAGCTCCAAACCCCAAAATCTCCGGTTCTAGCTCTCCACGCCTAGATAAAATAACCGCAATCGTTCTGTCATGCAATGCAATTTTTTCGAAAGAAGCAATTTCTTTCAGAACGGGTTTATCTCCAACCTTAAGCATTGCCTTACCAGAAATATCGAAAGCTCGATTAGATTTGTCTCTGCCTCTTTCTATAGTTATATCTCTGTCAAAAGAAACCGGTGCTTCCGGTACTATTCCAAATAGAACCTGATCCGCCGAAACTTCATCGCACGGCGCCGCACCGTCAACCTCTATTCTTGCCTCTTTCTCTGCTTTGAAGCGTATCTTTGAAAAACCTATGATCCATGAAAAGAAAGAAGGAACGTCGGAATAAATCGAAATTTTAAGAGCATAACCGTCGGGCGTAACGGTTACACTGCCAGGATCCGAATTAATCTTCATTGACTCCAAAGCACTCAAACCGGCCTGAACAGCTTCGTGTGGTCTGTAAGGAAGATACATTGCCGCCTCTTCTACAGCTTTTTTTACTTTTAGTTCTATATCGTTTTTAGCTCGGCTGGCTCGCCAAAAATCCAAGCTCAGCCCGAAAAGAATTAATAAAAGTATAAGTACCCCGACAATCCGTGAGGTCTTCGCTTTTTTCAATGCTCACTCCTTTGCTCTTCAACAACATAATCAACCGCTCCATCTCCGTATGCACGGCTATATCTATATTAAAAACAATTGCCGCATAAAAATCAATATCTCAATAAATTAACTTTTTGAACATTTCTGCTCATTCCCTCTTAAAAATCATAAATTCATCGTCCTCATATATTTTTCTTCCAAATAATTCATCTTCAATTATTGCTTTGTCTCTCTTCAATTTATCTTCTCCAATTCTCAAGTAGATATCTTTATGCAGAATAAAATAGGTTAATCTCAACCGCTGTAATTCGCGCTCAGCATCTGAATGCGTCAATTCGTTTTTTGTAATCTCAGACAGTTGCGAAACGATCTTCGAGTTCAATAAAAAAAGAAAATTACTTTTAGTCAGAGCAGTATGCGAAAGCGTCCCTGTCAAAGTTCTCTTGTTGTAGAGCGTTTGAAGCCAGCCGTGGTCAGTTGCGGGATCTACTGATTTCCACCATTCGGCAGGTTCTTCGGATATTTGCAAAGGCAAATCGATTACAGAGCAGTCGCGGGGGTCAGACGCAAGTATTCTGCACCAAGCAGGAGTTCGAGGTTGAACCAAATCTAAAGGTTTATTCCAAAATTCTAATATTAAAACCAATGCAGAAATAAAAATTACTATGCGTTTATATTTTAAATTGCTTCTCAATAATTCCGAGATTCCATGCGCCGCAGACAAAGAAATAAAAATCATAGCAATGCTCAAGTATCGTGCAGGAACTCTGGCTTCACCTATGCCCGGCAATATCTGCAATGCAAGTTGAGGCAACGGCACCGGAAACCCAAAACATTTCACCAATCCTCCTACGTGAAGAAACGGTCCCAGCGCCAAAATAACAAAGATCGAACTCATAGCGAAAACAAAAATAAATAGTTTATCTCTTTTTTTTACGAGCCCATAAATCGAAAGCAATATGACACTGATTCCTAAATAGCCTATCTTTTCTCCTGCAGTAAATGAGAGATAAATTTTCTCAAGGAAATAGTTATCTGCTACAAAAGGATTATTGAGGCTTGGAGTAATAAGCATTAAAAGATCGAGAGACTGAGCAGACTTCACCCACATAGGCACGATGAAACGTCCTTGCTCACCGGCGAGTTCAAGCATTTTCCATACGAAAGGTCCGCATAAAAGAGAAGAAGCCGCGGCAAAAATAATCCATACTCGAACCGTTTTTTTTCTTTCATCCTTTACGAAAAAGAAGTCGTAAAAGAAAAAACATAAAACCATTACCGAGGAAAAAACTCCGTAATAAATGTTCGTATAAAAAACCGCCGAAAAAGAAATTGCGGCAAGAATCGAGATTGAAATCGTCTTTTTTTCGATAAGAAGAAAAAGAGTAAAAGCCAAAAGAGCCGGCCATTGAGTCGAAAGATGTTCAAGCTGATCGATATGAGAAAACCTAAACGGAGAAAAGGCATATATGTATCCGGCAAAGAGTCCGGCGATAGAGCTTCCAGTCAGTCTATAAGCGAGCAGAAACGCAAAATAGCCGGACAGGATGAAAGAGGAAACAAAAATGAAATTGAATGCGAAAGCCGGAGTAGACAGAGTTTGAACTGCAAATCCGACAAGAGAATTTAAAGGAGTTGCCGCATGAAAGTAAAGAGAAACTCCAACAGGATAGAATACGTAGTCGCAAAAAAACGGCGAGATGTGAAGTTCAAAGAGTGCCTTTCCTGTCCACCAAAAGTTCCAGAGAAAAAGCCATGAGTCATGACCTGCAGGCAGGCACTCAAATATATGAAAGGAAAGTGGAAAGAGCCAGAACGACGATATCAAAGAGAAAAGCGCCAGAGCTCCGACATGTTTTTCAATTCTCTTGTATGAAAAATTAATCATCTAACACCAAGTTCATACTTCAACCATTTCCCTTTAATTTCGAAATAAATAAATCCAAGATAAGCGGTTAGCAATAATAGCCACGGATAATACTCGCTGACTATATCGAAATAATTCTTCACTTCTGAGAAAAAGAAAATGCGGACAGGAAGAATCAAAAGAATAATTCCAAATAACTTTATTCTTCGATCACTAATGTTTGAAATTATAAAATAAATCGGGCCGATTAAAAGCATATAGCTGTAGTCTTTGAATCGTGGATGAATTAATGCATAAGAGAGCAGAGAAAAGCAAATCAGTTTTATCCGATCTTTTTTTATTCTGTTTGAAAAGTAAATCCATGTTCCAGAAACAGCCACCACAATTAAAATAAAAAAAGAATTAGGATAGAATAAATCTGTAATGGAATTTATCTTGAATAAATCTCTGATGAGCGGAAGTGTAGCAGGGCAATATGCTCCGCGTTCATCAACAATTGCCTGCGCATTGGAAATAAACCCTGTAATATAATCCATAGAAATTAGGATTGGTGAAGCCAATAAAACGAAGAACGAAAATGCCGCCAAAGCTCCCCAGCGCCATGCTCTGCGTTCATCAGCAAAGATGAGCATGCAAAGAAAAATAATAGGTGAAAGTTTAATCATAGCGGCGCAAACAATCAGCAAAGAGAAGAGACGATATTTTCCGGCATTAAACGCCAGTAAGCCGGAGGTTATAAGAAGAGTCTCAAAAAGAGAAATGTTTCCTGAACGGAGATCAAGTATCAGTGCGGCATTGAATCCAAAGAGAACTGCAAACGGAAAGAAGACCTCCTTTTTTAATTTTGGAAACAATTTGAGCCACATTAGAATCAAGAGTAAAAGCGCTATCAATTTGCATAATTGGAAGACCAGCATCGCATGTGAGATGGAAAGAACTGCCAGCAAACGGTAAAAGTTTAGAACTAGATAATGATAAGCGCATGGAAAGTATTCCGCAAATGTTGTGAACCGTGATAGTTCAGTGCTGTCATAAGGATTTACTCCGCTATTTAATGCAAGACCGGCAGAGTAATAAAGACGAAAATCCCAAAGAAATAAATCAGAGCGATGAAGATAAAAAAAAGAAAGAATAAAAATTGAAATAATAACAACCAGCCACGAAATTAAATGAAGCAATAAAATTTTTTTCATATTATTTTTTTGTTCCGGCATCTATATTCTGAAAAAGATTACACTATTTATTCACCTGTGGAAAAAAATATTTTTTTCTTGACATCAAATTTTTATTTACTAATATGAAATGCTCCGATGCGTAGGATAACCCAGCATAAGCGCATCTGGATTGGTTCCGTCCATCATGGGTATCGAGGCCGTAAAAGGTTTTCGGTTGCGATGGAACGGACTTTCTGGATCCCCATCTTTGGGGCAGCGCTGTTTCTAACGCCGATAGTCGGCACTGCATTTGCTTCCTCATTTCCTTCTATACAGCCTATGCCTCTCACATCAAATGAAGCATTTGCCGCAGTTTCTCCAATACCTTTGAAACTTGAATCGATTGAAACTAAGTCTCATACGGTTTCGCAAAATTCACTGCCTTCAGAAAGAAATGTTTCTATTTCCGGACGTGAGCAAAACATTGCTGCTAGAATTGAAGTGGTATCATCGGAATCAAATGAAAAGGTATCCGAAAATCAAAATGAGGATATCGGTTCTTATAGTTTTCAGCAAAATGAAAGTTGGCGCGCTCGAGTTGTAAGTCATGCGATGGCATATTTAGGCACTCGTTACTCTTGGGGCGGTACTTCTCCAAACGGTTTTGATTGCTCCGGACTTGTCCAATATGTTTTTGAAGATATTGGTATCTCGCTTCCGAGAACTGCCAGAGAAATGTATTACTTTGTTCGACATGTATCCCGCAATGAACTAAAACCGGGGGATCTCGTTTTTTTCAGGAATCCTGATCATATTGGAATATTTATTGGAAACGGAGAATTCATTCACGCATCGAGCGGAAAAAATCAGGTGACTATATCCTCACTTGTTTCAGAAAATTTTTATCGTCAAAGAGTTATAGGATACGGAACAACAGCTAATTAATATTTTCATTGTCTCT
>PEWQ01000141.1 GCA_002780065.1 Candidatus Hydrogenedentes bacterium CG07_land_8_20_14_0_80_42_17 | reverse complement strand
TTCAATACCTCTTTTGTCGTAAATCCAGCCGGAAAGATCACTGCAAAATATCGAAAGATTCATCTCTTCGAAACTCTTCTAAAAAAAGATTCGATCTGCGAATCAAATTTCTATGCCGCTGGAAATAAGATCACTCTAGCTGAAATCAAAGATTGGAGAGTCGGAATGACTATCTGCTTCGACCTGAGATTCAGTTCGTTGTGGACAAAATTGCGGCAAAAAGGAGCAGAGCTCTTCACCGTGCCGGCCAACTTCACTTACAGAACAGGCAAAGATCACTGGGAAATACTTTTACGTTCGAGAGCTATTGAATTTCAGTCTTATGTTGTTGCATCGGCTCAGTGGGGAGAACACATAGGAAAAAATTTCAGCGCATACGGCAGGTCCATGATAATCGATCCGTGGGGTCAAATACTTGCAGAGGCTCCAATCAAAGGCGACTGCGTAATACTAGCTGATATCGATAAAAGATATTTGAATGAAGTAAGAGAAACAATCCCGATGAAAAATGCGTAATGCGTGGTAAGCAATGCATTCGAACGGTAGCCGCAGGCTTCAGCCGGCGTTGGGAATGCATGCTATCCGCACGCACGAGGGTGTCCATTGACGCGTAGCGTGCGTGCCTCCAGATGAAATGTAATATTCCATCTTCCGTAGAACATGTGAAATAATTGAAAAATTGCACTTTCCAATTTGCAATTTCAAATATTATCCCTCGCTCAGGAGGCACAGGCGCCCTCGTTCTGTCTTTATAGTCTTTATAGGGTCAGGCTTGAACTTTTTTACTTTTTCATTTTTTTATTTCAAAAATTTGTGTTATTTGTAACTCTAATCAGATAGTATTTCTATTTATGTTTACCAAAAAGGAAAAAAGTTCAAGCCTGACCCCAAATACTCATTTCGATCCTGATGCTCCGGCAATTAATGAAGGAATCTTTGGATTGCCTCCAAAAAAAGATCCGCAAATTGCCGTAATTCCTGTTCCATGGGAAGCAACAACAAGTTACCGTCGCGGCACTCGAAACGGCCCTAAAAGACTTTTTGACGCAAGCATGCAGGTCGATCTTTTCGATATTGATTCAGGGCCGGCATGGCAGAGAGGAATAGAATGGAGCGGCATCAATCCGATTATTGAAGAACTTTGCGGCAGAGCAAAAGCCGACTCTGTAAGATGTATAGAAAGCGGCGGCAAAGATACTTCTGCCGCCTTGCGTGTAGATCTACTTGCTGAGAAAGTTAATGAAATTGTGGCGGATTCTGTAAAAAGCCATCTGGGGAAGAAGCAGATTCCGGCAGTTATTGGAGGCGAACATTCTGTCTCGTTCGGAGCAATAAAAGCCTTCTCTGATCTTTCAAAAGAAAAGATCGGAATACTTCATATCGATGCGCATTCCGATCTGCGGCCGTGTTACGAATCTTTCAAATGGTCACACGCCAGCGTAATGCATAATGTTCTCGAGTTTTGTCCCAATGTCGGTTGTATCGTACAAGTAGGTATTCGTGATCTAGGCAAAGTAGAATTCGACAGAATTAAAAAAGAGAAGAACAGGTTAAAAACTTTCTTCGATTCCAAACTTGCTAAAGAGCTTGCAAGAGGCAGAAGCTGGCTTTCATTGGTCGAAGAAGTAATTTCCGCTCTCCCTAAAAATATCTGGATATCTCTTGACGTCGATGGATTAGATCCTGCTTATTGTCCCGAGACAGGAACTCCTGTGCCCGGCGGACTGAGTTTCCGAGAACTCGTAATACTTTTTGAAGAGGTCTCTAAAGTGCGAAAAATTTCAGGTTTCGACATAGTCGAGATTGGAGATTCTGAATGGGACGGCAATGTTGCCGCAAGGCTTCTTTACAAACTCTGCGGCTGGGCAAAATAAACTCCGCCCCTATTTTCTCTTGATTCCAAACCGTTTTAAGTATATGAATGTGCAACTAAAAATGAGCTCGATTCCAAATTGAGTTTAATAAGGAGAGTTTAAATGAAAATTCGCACCATCAATGTAGTTCCATCTCTTCCGGAGAAGTTGCATTCTCTGCGTCTGCTAAGTCAAAACGTTTGGTTTTCGTGGCATCCTGAAGCAATAAGACTCTTTCAGCACATGAACCGTGATTTATGGGAGGAGTGCGGGCATAACCCGGTTTTAATGCTCGGACTTCTCGACCAGAAAAAAGTTAACGAGCTCGTAAAAGATGAAGGCTTTCTTGATCAGCTCGAGCGAGTAAACCGCGCCTTCGAACGCTACATGAGTCAAATGACACCTTACTCATTTCAGCTCGAAAAACCTGCCGACTATAAAATCGCTTATCTCTCCGCAGAATATGGATTGACTGAATGTCTTCCACTTTATTCAGGCGGTCTCGGAATTCTTTCCGGCGACCATCTCAAATCTGCAAGCGATCTGAATATTCCTCTCGTTGCAGTTGGGCTCCTCTACAAAGAAGGTTATTTCCATCAAGTGCTCAACATAGACGGCTGGCAGGTGGAGCGCTATCCTGACAACAACTTCTACTCCATGCCCATAGAACGAATTCAAAATGAAAAAGGTTCGCCTCTCGAAGTAAGCATTCCAATGGGAAACAGAAAGATTATCGCCCACATTTGGAAGATTCAGGTTGGACGTGTTTCATTGTATCTGCTCGATACTAATAACAGAGCTAATTCACAATCGGATAGAGAAATTACCGGAAAACTTTACGGCGGTGACCGCGAGATGAGGCTCCAGCAGGAGATCGTTTTAGGAATTGGCGGAGTCAGAGCTTTAGGCGCGCTCGGAATTAAACCTATAGTATTTCACATGAATGAAGGACACAGCGCATTCGCATCGCTTGAACGAATTAGGTTTTTGAAAACAAATCAAGGCATGAATTTCAATGAAGCTATGGAATTCGTAATTGCCTCCAGCGTCTTCACTACGCATACTCCAGTGCCTGCCGGCAACGACGTCTTCGATCAGGAACTTATGACAAAATATTTTGCTTCTTACTCTGAATCAATCGGCATTCCGTTCAATCAACTGCTCGAACTTGGAAAAATTAATGTTCAAGACAAGAATGAACCGTTCTGTATGACTGTCTTTGCAATGAAATCCGCGGCATGGTGCAATGGCGTAAGCAAAATTCACTCTAGAGTCTCAAAGTCAATGTGGAAAGAGCTCTGGCCCAATCTTACTTTGAAGGACATTCCCATTCATCCATTGACTAACGGAGTTCACATTCCAAGCTGGATTTCTCTGGAGATGGAACAGCTTTACGACAGATATCTTGGTCCTCGATGGAGCGAAGATCCTGACAACGAAAAGGTTTGGGAGCAGGCCATGAAGATTCCTGATACCGAATTATGGCGTACTAAAGAAAGAAGACGAGAAAGGTTGATTGCCTTTTCGCGAAGGCGTTTGGCCAATCAGCTCACCAGAAACGGAGCTTCACGATCGGAGCTCGAATCAGCTTGGAATGTTTTAAATCCCAAAGCTCTGACAATAGGTTTTGCCAGAAGATTCGCGACATACAAAAGAGGCAATCTGCTATTCACGGATCTCGATCGTCTTGATAAGATTTTAAATAATCGAGAAAGGCCCGTTCAAATAATCTTTGCCGGCAAAGCTCATCCTGCAGACAATAACGGCAAAGAATTCATTAAGAGAATAATTCAGGTCTCTAATGACCCTAGATTCAGAAATAGAATTGTCTTCATTGAAGACTATAACATTCACATCGCGCGGTATCTGGTTCAAGGTTGCGACGTATGGCTGAATAATCCGCGCCGGCCTCTTGAAGCGTGCGGCACCAGCGGCATGAAAGCCGCGGCAAATGGAATACTGAATATGTCTGTTCTCGACGGTTGGTGGGATGAGGCATATAAGCCCGAGCTCGGATGGGCAATCGGAAACGGAGAAGAGCACACTGAAGATGCGTATGCGGATTTAATGGAGAGCCGCCACATCTATGATCTTTTGGAAAAGGAAATTGTTCCTATCTTCTATAAACGCGGAACCGACGATCTTCCACACGAGTGGATTCAGATGATGAAATCAGGTTTGAAGCATATCTGTCCTGTCTTCAATTCGCACAGAATGGTTGAGGATTATATGACTCAATTTTATCATCCTGCCGCGTCAATCGCGTTGAAGCTTAAGGAAAAAAATTATGCTGGAGCAAAAGCACTTGCAGAATGGAAGAATAGACTGAATCAAGCTTGGAGCAACGTTCAAATTCTCGACGTAGAAACTTCTGCAGAAAGAGAAAATAAAGTTAATTCCGAACTTAATGTTAAGGTAAAGGTTCGTGTCGGTGAACTCGCGCCGGAGGATTTAAGCGTAGAGGCATATTACGGCAGGTTGAACTTGGACAATGAAATAACGGACTCAATTACCGTAGAACTTTTTCCAACAGATAAAAGTGACGAAGCAACTATCTATTCCGGAAAGCTCAAGCTATTTCAAGTCGGAAGGTTTGGAATGACGATTAGAGTTATGCCCAAGCATGAGCTAAATGTAAATCCATTGCATTCCGGAATTGTAAAGTGGGGATGAGATTAATACATCTTATCTGAAGGCACGTGCGCAACGCGTCCATTGACGCGAGGCGCCTGTGCCTCCATGACGAGTTATAATATTTGAAAGTGCAAATTGGAAAGTGCAAATTGGAAATGCAAATTGGGGCAAATACGGGGGCAAATACGGCAAATACGGGGACACATCACTTATTTAATTCTTGCCATAGAGAAAATTACAGCGGAGAGGAATGGTTATGTCAATGAATTAA
>PEWQ01000050.1 GCA_002780065.1 Candidatus Hydrogenedentes bacterium CG07_land_8_20_14_0_80_42_17 | reverse complement strand
TTTTTCAATTATTTTACATGTTCTTTGGAAGATATGCCGGAGACAAGGAAAAAAAGATAAAATAAAAAAGTGAGGTTGTTTATGTATAGAAAAATAGTTTTAGAAATACTTGGATTTAGTTTGATTATGGTTTCTTGTGGAATGACACAACCAAGTATTGATGAATCTCAAGACAACAAATCTGTACCGGCAATCATGGTCACAGATAATAATCAGGATTTACAAAAACTTATTGCTGATAACAATCAGTTCGCGTTCGATCTGTATGGACAGCTCAAAAATAATTCCGGAAATTTATTCTTCTCGCCATACAGTATTTCTACAGCTTTGGCTATGACTTATGCCGGCAGCCGCAACAACACGGAAAAAGAGATGGCTCAAGTTATGCGCTATACGCTAGAGCAGAATAAACTGCATTCTGCGTTCAGCAGACTGCAGGTCGGTCTGACAGAGATTCAGAAAAAAGGTGACGTCAAACTTGCAGTTGCCAACGCACTGTGGCCTCATATCAACTACAAGTTTTTGCCGGAATACATCGAACTTAATAGACGGTTTTATGGAGCAAAGATCACCAATCTTGACTATGTCAATTCTACTGAGGCGGCTCGGCTGACCATTAATGATTGGGTCGATAATAAAACCTCGGGAAAGATTAAAGATCTAATTGCTCCGGATATTCTCGACTCGCTTACCCGATTAGTTCTCACCAATGCAATTTATTTTAAGGGCGACTGGGCCGAGAAATTTAATAAGGAACTCACAAAACCAATAAAATTCAGCCTAAGTAAAACTGAGCAGAAAGATGTTCAGACGATGTTTCAGAAAGGCGAGTTTAATTATCAAGATGCTGAAACAGTTAAAGTTTTGGAACTGCCGTATAAAGGAAACGATCTCTCGATGATTGTTATTCTGCCTAAAGAAATTGACGGCTTAACGAGTTTGGAAAAATCTTTAACTGCCGAGCAGGTTGCAAAATGGACATCCAACTTAAAGAAAATGGAAGTCAATGTCTTCTTGCCGAAATTTTCAATAACCTCTCAGTTTGGTTTATCCGATACGCTGAAACAAATGGGCATGAAAGATGCTTTTACTTTTGCCGCCGATTTTTCCGGCATGGACGGAACCACTGACCTAATGATCACTGCGATACTGCACAAGGCGTTTGTTGCGGTTGATGAAGAGGGAACTGAGGCCGCGGCCGCAACTGCTGTAGTAGTCGGGCTTAAGTCAATGCCTATGTTCGAGGAATTTCGCGCTGATCATCCATTTTTCTTTTTGATTCGCGAGAACGCAAGCGGGAGTATTTTGTTTCTCGGCCGTGTGGCGGACCCGGCATGATAAAAAAACTATTTATTATTGCTATCACTTTATATTGTAATTTACCTTTATCAGCCGCAGAACCTGTCTTTCAGATTAATGCGTCTAACAATAGTCAGACAGTGCTCGATAATAACTTCGGATTAATTGAGATTAATCTCTACCTCGAAGTCAGCAAACCTGTAAGCGATGAGGACTGGATTTTATTTGAGCAGTTTGAGAATAAGCAATTTAAACTCATGGTCAACGGTCAGGAAAAATCTGTCACGTGGCGAGGCGGCGGCAATGGTTCGACCGAAACTACAGTTTATCAGGACAAAGAACTCGCCTTTAGCCCAGGCACTGAAGCTGGAGCAAAGAAGATCGAAGTTGTGTTCGGCAACATGAAGCGCGAAGTGACTATCGATTACCAGCCGGTCACGCGGCTCACCCCAATTGGCTTGTGCGACAACATGGCGATATTTAATACTGATCGAACTTGCACATTCGTTGCCACAAATATTAAAAGTTCTCAGATTGCGGCAATAGTTAACGATGATTCGGTAAGCGGGCTGCAGGCGCAATCATTACGCGACAACGATAATCTGGTTCAACTAGTTATTCCTGCCAAAACATATTTCAAGCGCGGACGCAATCAGGTTCGAATTACAGCTAAAGATAATAACGGTATTGATACTGACTGCCGGATTATACTTTATTATTATCCGGCTGATTCCAATCAAGAGAATAATGACAAGATAGTGAACACGACAATCACAGATGAAATTGGTTTGCCTAAAACGCTGGACTATAAGTTAATGACTGAGCGGCTAATTCCGCTTGGAGATGAGTTTTTAGTTGAATACGGATATCCAGGCGGAAAAAGCGGACCGTGGTTTGGCTGCAGTGTCGAAGGTGAAGCTGTAAAGATATTGGAATATTTTGAGGAAACAATGATGCCATGGCATATTAACGAATTTGGTGTTGTATATTTAAACGCGCCGCAATTTGTTAAGGTCAAAGCGGTGAAGCCAGGCGCAGGCCGCATTTTGTTCTACGAAACTCCGCATTTCACCATGCCGGAAGAGCTCAAGCAAGAAATTCCGGTTATGGTTATTGAGCCTATTCAGCCTGCGGCCATTAAGAACTGAGCTTATATTACATTCAAGCATCTTCAAGCACAGCACGACCGCGTCCACTGCAAGCGGTTGTTATGCCTTGGTTAATTTTGTTCTTATCCATGCCGGATCTCTTCTGCAATCAAGAACAGCATACACCACTGCAATATTGTCCGAAACCCGGTAATATATCGCAAACGGAAAGCGTTTTGAAAGCATCCGATGATATTTGTTGAAAAACACCGCATGGATTCCAGCATAAACACGCAATGAATCAATATCTGAAAATAACGATTCCTTGAAATATTCTCCCAGTCCGGAATTCTGCTTCTCATAAAAATGATAACCTTCCCGTAAATCCTGTGATGCCGATTGCAGTATGCGAATTTTCATTTCAGGGATTGATGTATATTGTTCTTTTCAATATCCCAATCGATAATCTTTTCCCGGCCTTCAACTATTGCTTGTTCCCGCTGTTCCAATATCTGTCCATGCCAGCCGGGTGAAGTGATGGCATCCGCAGAACGGCATAGATCATCCCATAAATATTCCATAGTCCGTATCTTTTCTTCTACTGTCATTTCATCTAATCGAATCGCATTTTCCATTATCTTCCTCCTGTATCTTTTCATTTAAGGCATAACTCTTTAATATGTCGCTTCCATAAAATTAATTATATTGGTATTGGGATTGCTATCAAATCGAATTATTTGATTATTATAGAATTTCGCGTGTTTGTTAACATTGTAGATATGATTTTTATTATCGTTGCTTATGTGGAAGCGTGATAAGAATGAAGTCTTGTGGTCAGGAAAAAGAACCCAGGCAGGTCAACCATGCCCGCGATGCCGTCCGCCTGTTCCATTTCTTTGCCGCTGCCCAAGCGCCCGCGGATAAAAACCCGATGTCCCCCGCAACAACGCCCTGGAACGAGCTGATTGAGGAAACCACCCGGGGGCTGCGTTTGGAACACTTCCGGTTATGGTTATTAAGCCTATTCAGCCTGCGGCCATTAAGAACTGAGCTTATATTACATTCAAGCGCCTTCAAGCACACAGCACACTTTCCCGACTTGCGTGATGAATAGAAAAGTATAAGAATCTAGAAGACATTAAATTGAAAGCGGGAATTAAGTGATGAAAATTTTAATAACCGGCGGGCTTGGGCATATCGGTTCGGGCTTTTTACATTCTGTTCGAGCTGATGATTTTGATGAAATAATTATTCTCGATAATATTTCGACTCAGAGATATGCCTCTCTCTTTGAACTTCCGTTCGAGAAACGAGTCAGGTTTATTGAAGAAGATATTATGACTTCCGACCTTTCTAAAATTGTTGCTCAAGCTGATGCGGTTCTTCATCTTGCGGCGATAACCGATGCGGAACGCAGTTGCGACATTCCGGATAAAGTTCGCGCGGTTAATTTTGACGGAGTTCGACTGATTGCTGAGTCTTGCTTGAAAAACAATAAGCCTTTGATTTTTCCTTCCACAACGAGCGTGTATGGAACTCAGCAGAATGTAGTTGACGAATCATGCGGAGAAGCGGAATTGAAGCCGCAGAGCCCTTATGCCGAAAGCAAGCTGGAAGCGGAGCAGATGCTTGCTGAGCTGAAAGAAAGAGGTTTGAGATTTGTGACGTTCAGGTTGGGAACGATAGTTGGAAAGTCTGCCGGTATGAGATTTCATACTGCCGTCAATCGTTTCACATGGCAGGCGTCGATAGGAAGACCGATAACTGTTTGGAGAACTGCTCTGGATCAGAAGAGACCGTATCTCGATCTGAATGACGCGGTAAGGGCATTCAAATTTGCGCTGAAAAAAAATATGTTTGATGGAAATGTTTACAATCTCGTGACTTCAAATCATACAGTGAGGGAAATAGTCGAAAGAATCCGTCGAAAAATTCCTGAACTTAAAGTTGAACTTGTAGACTCTAAAATTATGAATCAGCTTTCGTATGAGGTCAGAGCCGATAGAATAAAAGAAAAAGGATTTTGTTTTGAAGGAAATATT
>PEWQ01000199.1 GCA_002780065.1 Candidatus Hydrogenedentes bacterium CG07_land_8_20_14_0_80_42_17 | reverse complement strand
GAGGGACACAATACTTATTTCGAGAGGGAATAGAGGGAAAAAATATGGGTGCTTGTTCCCCCACCACGCATCACGCACCACATTCTTTATTTTTTTACCTTCAGCTCTCCAATTCCGCTCCAGACTTTGCTGTCGGATGTTTCCAATCTCAATGTTATCGAAGGATTTATTATATCAAGCTGGCTTTTGTGAGCACTTGGAATAAGAGCCTGAACCTTTTCTAAGTAGATTCGGTCTTGAGCCAACGAACTTGGCTTGAAATGCCATAGCCACGGCGCAAACGGAACCGAAATTCTTGGCGACTTATTGAACATAATGACTACCTCTCCAAGTATTGTATCTGACGCCGCCTTATTGTTTCGAGTAAACGATATTTCTACGTCAAAAGCTGAGCCGACACGTATTGTATCCGGATATTCTACTTTGAGAATATCGATTCCTCCAAGATTCAATAATGCCGTGTCCGATGAAACTCGATATCGAGGTTCCGAATCGAATATAAATTTATCGGCCACGCGCCATTGCATGTTTTCCATAATCAGCGCGTATTTTTCTCCGAGTTCAAATGACGGACTCATCGCGTAAGTTCTTCCTTCGCGCCACGAAACTCCAGGTGTTTTCGAAGTTGTATCGAGCTCGATTGTCGCATTGCCTCCAAGTCCTTCAACTATCTGGAAGTATCTAAGCGTCGGATAATACCGCCAGTCCGCCCAGATCAAGGCAGGCTCGGAATCGCTTGCATGCGAATTTAGAACAACGCGTGAAACATCTATCGGCAAAGAATTCATCGCAGAAGTCATTATACCTCCGGAAAAAATTCTTCCTGAAAACGCGATAATAAAAAATGCGATAACAAGAACTGCTTGAGCTTTAGCTGTCAGCTTTGCTTTATCGATGAGGAATTGAAATCCCGGAGCCGCAAACCATGCGGCAGGTAGTGCCGCCGGCAAAAGAAATGCCTCGGGATCGAGCACTTTATAGTTTGAAGCGTGAATGATGGTAATGATTATTACTGCAAGAAGCAAAAGCGAAAATTTTAGATTTTTTCGAAGAGAAATAACTATGCCGATAGCGCTCAGAATTATTCCTGCAAGTGGAAACCATGACAAGATTTGAAGAGGAAATAACAACATATTGGCTATTGCCTTCTCAATAGGCACTGCAAAGAGCAATTTCTTAAAAGACGCTCCCGAAGCAACGTTAATGAGCTCGCTGAAATCTTTTATCGGAGGCCATCCTATGACGGGCAGATTCTGTCTAGTCGAAAGTATCATAAGCACAAAATAAAAACTGATGCCCGGCAAAGCGAAGAGAAATATATCAAGCCAGCATACAGATTTTTTTTCTTTTGAAATGAAGAACAGATAGAGGAAGATAACAGGCAAAAGAATTAGAATTCCCATGTGATGCGCTAATGTCAGACCGAGAGCAAAGCCAAAGAAGGAGCTGAGTTTTTTGGGCTGTTCAGTTCCAGCTCCAAATCGAAATAAAATTCCGAGAAGCAATATTATGAGTAGCAACGAGATAGCATATACTTCGACTTGAACAGCGGATTCGCAGAAGCCTTGGCAGAAGAGAAGAGTGAATGAAGCTACAGCCGCGGCGCTTTCGGAATATTCAGTTCTGAGAAATAGAAACAAAAAAATTACGGTAAGAGTCGCCGAGAATACTGAAAGATAGACAAGACCTTTCCCTGGAATTTCGGACAGAGCTGATGCAAGTCTTCCAACTATAAGATAAAGCGGATAGCCTGGAGCATGCACCATGGTCAATAGGCGCGCTCCTCCTGCAAGTTCCGCAGAATCTTCAGTTCCTATGCCGTAGCCTGATGTTAACAGAAAGAAGAAGAGAGCTGAAAATGCGACAAGCAAAAAAAATGGCGAAAAAGTTTTCTTAATATTCATTTCATCTCGCACGGTTTACCTGAAAATATTTTTTGTATATTGAGTAAGCATATTGAAAATCCAATGCAAATACACGAGCACTTTTAAAGGGCAGAGATGAGATCCATTCGAGCTCATTTTTGCAATTGACGATATTCGGCAAATTTGCCGGTCCTGAATAATATGCGCTCGCAATTTTATAAGGTGCAGAATCATTGACAGCAGATTTTAGATTTTTGAGAAGCCATGCTTGCAGAGCAACAGCTTTTGAAGGAATCAGCAGTTCAAAAGGCTCAAGCTTCGGTGCGTCTATGAAATTTTTTGCAAAGGTAGTTGCATCGACATCGACTCCGGCAATTCCAACTCTGTAACCTGATTGAAAATAAGGATCGAATCTTGTTTGTATGCGCGCAATCGATGCCAGAAGCGCAGGGTCGATGCCGTATGACTCACCGCATTGCCTGAATAGTTCTTTGTAAGGAATCGGAAAGAGATGAATCAGAAAAGTTTCAGGAATATCGAAAAGAGTGATATTCATAGAGATGTTATTTATGAAATCTTCAGCTTCTCGTATTGATTTATGAAATAATCCGCTTTTTTCGTAAGCATCGATGCGAAGCATTACTGACGCAGGATCATACCTGCCTTTGAGAATATTGATTGCTTCCTGAAAAGCTTTTCCTTCAATTAAAATCTGTGCGGTCTGTAAATCTCTGTTTAATTTCGAATCAATTCTGAAATACGGCTCGATAATTTTTCTTGAGATTTTTTCGCTTTCAAAACTTGCAACAGTACCGGGATAACTCAACCGCAAGACTCTGAATAAACTAAAAGCTGAATTTATTCTTCCGAGATTGAATTCACGCAGAGCAGCATTTAAAAGAGCATCCGCTTCGAGCGTAGCGCGATTCGAATCATTTTTTTTGGTAATATTATCTTCAGCGAGCAGAATTAAATAATTGCTGGCGCCAAGACTTATTGTCTGACGCCATAAATCTGCGGCAGAAAGAGGAGAGTTTTCAGCCAGCAATGCCGATGCAAGCGCCTTATCGAAAGAGTCCTCGATTCGCTCCGCAACATCCAGAGCAGTTCTCCAGTTTATGGCGAGCGAGCTATCTGACACTGCGCGATGGTATTCATGGATAAAGCTTTCAAAGGTCGGCGTCGAAATAACCTGCATTAAATCAGAATAGGTTTCACTGTCTCCTCTGCATCTCATTAAACTCGCAAGCATTGCAATTGTGTCCGCCAGCCTGTCTTCGAGTTTACTTTGCTTAATTGTTTTAAGTGCGGCCGCTCTGGATTCGGAATCGCCGATATAGAGTTTGCATAGAATTAATCCCAATTCCGCTTTTTCCCTTTTCAAAAGATTTTGAGTAACCGACGCCGCGTCGCGGTACGATTCAAATGCTTCTCGATATGAACTGAGTTTGAAGTCAGCCTCTGCCTGAAGAAGCAGTATGTCGTCTCTCAAACGTCTGTCGACTCTGCGGCGTGTAAGCGGTTTCAAGAGCATTGAAGCTGTTTGAGCATCTCCGTGTTCGAACGCGCATTTTGCCATTCGATAAAGTAAATAAGGCTCGAAAGAGTTCAGAGATTCCGATAGCTCCGATATTTTTAGAACGGATTTATATGCCTCTTCCGATTTTGGAAAGAGCATTGATAGCTCAGTCCATATTTTCAGTGCGCTTTCGGTATCTCCGCTTTTGATAAGAATCTCACCGCATAGGTATGCCGCTTCAGCTCCGTAAATGGAATCGTCAATGAATGAGAGCAAGGATTTCATAGAACTATATGCGGTTTCGGATTCCGTAACGATTTCCGCTCTAAACATTGCGGCATCAAAGCTGATGCGGGAATTTCCTTTTACGGATAATTCGTCGAGCAAAGCCTTTGCGCGTTCGGTATCGCTCTTTGCAAGATATATTTTTGCCTGGAATAACTGAATCCATTCGGAAGAATCGGACATTACAGCGGCTGAGTCGAAATATTTTTCTGCTAAGACAATTTTATTGCTATTCATTGCTAAAAGTCCTTGCAAAAAATAAGTATCGGATTCTGAACTCGCATAAGAATTTGTGCTCGACACGACTAAAATTATTATTGCCGCAATTAAATTCATTGCATCACTCGACCGAATGAGGAATAGGAGGCACGTGCGCTACGCGTCTCTGGACGCCCTCGCACGTGCTGGATAAGCATGCGTCGCTTGTACAGGCGTGGCGTCCATTGACGCAAGGGTGCCTGTGCCTCCATGACGTTTCTCATTGCAATGTTATTATATTTGAAAGTGCAAATTGGAAAGTGCAAATTGAAAATTTTATTTTTCCAATTTTCATTTTTCAATTATTTTACCTCGTTCCACAAGAGTGCTTTCAACAAAATGATATTTTTTCTCATACGCGCGTAGCGCCTGTGCCTCCATGACGTCTTAATCAGCATCAAGTCTTCTTTCTTTAATTCGATTTAGAATTTTTTCTTCGATTTTATTTTGATTTGCTATCACTGCGGCGGCGGCGAGTTCCCACCAGTAGTTTTCAGGTAGTTGCTTCGCTGAAAGTGATTGAAGAATGGTGTCTGCTTGATCGGAAAGTTTTAGTCTTATCGACGAAAGTTCGGCGGAAAATAAAGACAAAGTATCGCTAGGTTGAGCAGTTCGGTAAAGCGCCAATGCCTCGCGATCCAGCCCCAATTTGCTTGATAAGGCGAGCGCAGAGGTTAATTCGGAAGTTTTAAGTATCGAACCTGCATTTCTTTGAGTGCGAAGCTGTTTGATAACATTTTCTATTCCGGAGATATCATCTGCG
Organism: Candidatus Hydrogenedentes bacterium CG07_land_8_20_14_0_80_42_17; assembly: GCA_002780065.1. Lineage (GTDB taxonomy): Bacteria > UBA8481 > UBA8481 > UBA8481 > UBA8481 > UBA8481. Next base: position 4,973 of record PEWQ01000199.1, on the reverse strand, counting down.
GTAATTTGAAAAAATTCGGTATCTTCATTCAGCTCTAATAAATTTCTTCGGATCTTTTTTGCGGCTGCCGCGCCGGCAATTTCTCCGCGGCGGACAGCTTCATCCGCCCGCTCAAGCTCAGTTATTTTTATTGCGCCTACAGATGGCTCTATTACAGCATTCGCAAGTTTTCGCTCGTTTTCCGTTAAAGCATAGCCTTGAATCTTAATTATCTGAGAAAGTATATCCATTAGTCCTGACAGCTTTTCTGTTGTGTCTGATTCAACATCAACAGCAATAACATTTTCCGCTCCGATTTTTCTACAGAGTGAGACAGGAAGGTTCATGAGCACGCCTCCGTCGATCAGCAATTGATGGTCGGTCTGCACCGGTTCGAAAAGCCCTGGAATAGAGCAGGATGCGCGAACGGCGTTTGCTACACTGCCTGAATCGAAAAGTATAATTGAACCTGAATAAAGTTCCGTTGCCGCGCATGCAAATGGAATTTTTAAATCTGCAAATTGAATCTCGGAAGAGTTTAATTTCGGATAATTTACAGCAGTCTCAAAAATAATATTAGAATCGTAAGAATTTCTACGAAGCCTTTGAAGATGAAATTCGATAAATTCTTCAAGCCTTCTGGTTGAAAAGATGCTTATTCTGGAAGTTTTAAGTTCGATTAGATTGGACCAGTTTGTAGATAAAGCAAGTTCTTCAATTGAATCTATTGAAGCGCCTGAAGAATATAGCGACCCGATGAAAGCTCCGATACTGGTGCCTGTGACCCGCTCGATAGGTATTCCTGATTTCAATAGACTGCGAAGAACTCCGATGTGCGCCATTCCTCTGGCTCCGCCTCCGCCAAACGCAATACCGATTACAGGCCGTGTCTCTGATGTCACAAAGTTTCTCCATGCCAAAGCTTCTTCGTAATCGGATTTTCCCTCAGCATAAGCATATTCGATTGTTAAGATGGAGATCAGAGCCGCAATTAATATTTTTTTCATTCTGTTATTTCGAGCCGGCAATTGCGCGCAACGCTTTTTGATAATGTTCTTGAGCCTTATTCCATTCGCCGCGCGAAAGATATAATTTTGCGAGGCGCTCTTCGATTTGAGGATCGCCTTGAGGAGTAAGAGAAGATGCAAGTTTGAAGTAATAAACTGCGTCGTCGAATTTACCTTCGGTGAGTTTAGTTTCGGCTAAAGCGAGCCAAGTGGAACTGTCGGGTTGTGGAGGCTTCACTTCGAGAACTATAGAGCCTGAGGCGCGGCCGGATGTAGCGATGAGCATGACATTTTTTCCAGGACGACGAATAAGAACGGTGTCTTCGAACATGCCTGATTGCCATTTTGAACTCGAAACAACAGGTATTACTCCAAATAAAGATTCATACCATATCGGTTCTGAGTATTCCGCGGCAGGAAAACCGTTTTCGTCCAGCACCCTTAAACGAATTGGAAATGGAACGTCGGATTGAACCGTAGTTGTTTCCAACTCGAATCGAAGAACCATTACAGACGGAGTTTTTATCTCAGGAACTTCTACCATGACAGCAGTTCTCAAATATGAACTTGTATCGCTTTCTGATTTCGGCGATTCAATTCTTATTCTCGGTGTTGGTGTTGTGATTGCATTAATCTTTTCTTCAGGAACTGCGGGTTTTGTATCCGATATTGCAGAGCGAATTGCTGTTTCACGGACAGGTGTTGAGTGAGGAGGAACGGTGTCAATCGCAGGACCGCGCAGAACAGGGTTCACGCTAAGAATAGGAGCAGTTTGGCGGCTGCGAGTTCTTTGAGAGGTTGTATCGGTGCGGATAGATGGAGCAACCTCGATAAAGGTGTCTGGTCGAGAACTATTCGCATTCGCAGTTTCGGCAAAAGCCGGAACTAAAAAGAAAAATAGAAGAGAAAATGCTATTATGTGTTCAGGCATTCGGTTATTCGGTAAATTTATTAGTTTAATTCCATACATCTTCTTCACCTTCAATTCAGTATACTGTCATTTTAGTGCAAACGAAATGCCAAAAAATAAACATAACCTAAACTATTCTCACTGACTTTAAAAATCCGGTTAAATTGAGGAGTAAAGCCTGTCATGCAATAATAAAATGCAGAGGTGATTATCGAATGATTTTTCATGTGATACTGGCAAATATTTCAGGAAGAGAAGCAGTGTCAGCTTTTCTTTGAGCAGGATAGCGTATTATGTGGCAAGTGGGAAGTCATGTTGTAAAGTCAAAAAAAATGTGAGAGTAAATTTATCAATTCCGCAACATAAAGAACTTTCAATTGGCACTCTTCGCGTTCTTATCCGCAATGCTGGTTTAACAGTTGAAGAATTTATTGGTTTAATAAAATAATTTCATGAAGCATTATTGCTTTCCTTTTTACCCAAGGATCAATATCGTTCAGCAAACGCTCGATTATCTCGAAAGTCTCACTATCGAAAAATTCTAAAGGAAATTTTTTCTGAATACGAGCGAGTGAATCAACAGCAATTCTTCTCACGGCGAATGAAGAGTCAGAAATTAATTGCAGAAGAGGTGTTTTTGCTTCGAGCGCCGCAAGCTCGCCATAAGCCGCGGCAACAGCCGCACGAATTCTGGTGTCGGTGTTCGACTGATAGGAATGAATTGCGTTTATTACTTTTTTGTTTTGTGTTTTACCGAGCGCAAAGATAATTGGAACCCGCTTCGTATCTGTTTCAGCAATTGAGAGTGCATGCAAAAATGCGTCGGAGTATGTCTCTCCGCCGACTTCGGCAATTCTTTGAATCGAATACCACTCGCGGGGAATTTCAGGATCGAAAAACTTTACAATAAATTCTAATGCTTTTGAATCTCCGTTAACTAATAGTTTTTCGGATTCGCTGTATGAATCCCGATACTCTGCACTTCCTGTCGAAAGAATGAGAAACGCATTCTGCCAAATTTTTTCCGAGTCTTTTAACTCTTCCTCTGCCGCTTCTGCAGGCATTGCGAAAAGAAGAATCGAAACGAATAAAATAAAAAATCCTCCGGCGAAAATATTTTTTTTCATCGATCGATTCCAACTCCGCCATCCCCTTGAATCCAGATAGAAGAATCTTTTCCCTTCATCGAGTAATTATCTCTTCCTCTTGAATCGAGCAATATGCCGATCGAACCGTATCTTCGAGTTTCTGCTTCATATACGCCATAACCCTGCCCCTGGCTCTTTCCATCAAGAAGATAATTGTCGTCTCCATCCTCGTCGAAAAGAAATCCGAATCCGTTTGCGTTGCCCGCGGCCTGTGAGAGATTGTCTGCTCGGTATAAATCATTGCCGCTTTTATCAAAGAGAATTCCTGCTGCAATATCGTGGCCGCAACCTTGCGAGACGCTGAAAGATTGATACTGATCGCAACCATTTTCGTCGATAAGATAACCGACTGCAAGATGGACTCCACTGCCTTCTGCATACTGATGAGCAAGATAGATATCGTCGCCGGAAAAATCTGTCAATGCGCCGACTGCTCCCCAGTAGCCGCATCCTTCTGCAAAGAGCGACGCTTGATACATATCGTTGCCGGCACCATCAGCAAGCATAGCAAATCCGCCTGCAGAGCCGGGCCTGAGTCCGGTTGAGAATCCTTGAGAAAATGAAAGTCTCTGAGACGGATCTCGTATTACATCGCTTGAGCCTCCTAGCGCAACATATCTGTCGTTTCCCGAGACATCGCACAAAATAGCTGTTCCGTTCGGACCGGCTACTGCTTGGCCGAATGAACCGATTCGATACTCATCGTCTCCACTCTTGTCAAACAGCAGAGAAACTCCGGCAACGGCAAACGCTTCGCCAGCTATATTTCCGGAATATGTGTCATTACCTGATTCATCCCAAAGCAGAGCTATTCCGCCATCAGAGAATGCCTCTGTGAATTCGGTTCCTTCATACAGATCGTTACCATTGTAATCGATCAGAATGGCAATGCCGCGTTTTGAGCTCGCTATTTTTCCTCGATATAAATCGTCTCCCCCAAAATCAATGACAATAGATACTCCGGAATCGGCATTAGCCGGATCGGTGTAAATATCATTTCCGCCTTTATCAATGATTACAGCAAGTCCGGGCGGATACTCGTTTTCATCTTCTCCGCCGATAACAATCCATCCGATTTCTGTTCTGATCGCAGACTTAATATTTCCTTTGATTCCGATAGGTAAGTCTCTTAGGCAGGAAATAGGAATGGAAAAATGGTAATTATTTTCATGAAGAATTTTCAATGCACTCTTCAGCAATCGCGCAATATTTACTGAGAAGGCTTTTTCACCGAGGCGTCTGCTTTCTCTCCGCACTTTCGGAGCCGCATAGTGCTCTTCAAGCAGAGTTAAATTCTCTTCATCTTCAATAAGCGGCGCGGCAAAATTTTCTTGCGGCACGGAATTCAAAATTTTAAAACTAGAATTCAAACTTTCAAGAAAAGTTTCGTGAAAGGTTTCGAGCTCCGAATCGTGATAGATTGCTTCTAATATGGTTTGTAAAGCAGATTCAGGCGAAGATGACGATAACAACTTTTCAGAGAAGATTTCGATTCTGCCGATTGATTCAATTGGTGAATCCATGCATTCCGAAACTAGAGGATGCAGCGAAGAACAATTGAGTTTATCTTTTGGAATGGCGATATCCGATAGAATAAAGCCTGCAGTATCGAGCGCAGTATTGAGAAGAGAAAGATCTTCATTGCCTTTGATCATTGTTGAAATTGCTAAAGAAGTGCAGGAGCTATCAGAGCAGATTTGAACTTTATCTTGTGCAACTGTTTTCGACTCGTAGCATGAAGAAATGAGGAGCATAAGAATTATCAGAAATGATCTGCTAAAATTAAATGCAGAGACTAGGCGACACGAAGTGTAATTCATATAATTTTATTTTCTGAATTTTCCCTAAAAAATCAAGGTTCATTATTCACTGCCTCCGCCCCTACTAATAAGTTTTTTTGAAGAGAGCCACGCACGATAAGCATGCGCA
>PEWQ01000118.1 GCA_002780065.1 Candidatus Hydrogenedentes bacterium CG07_land_8_20_14_0_80_42_17 | reverse complement strand
TTTCAAATATTATAACTCGTCATGGAGGCACAGGCGCTTCGCATCAATGGATGCTTCGCGTCAATGGACGCCTCGCGCCAATGGACTTCTCGCCTGTGCAAACGCTGCGAACTTGTTGTGCACGCACGAGGGCGTGTGCCTTCCTTCAATATTTTTTCAAGAAACTTCAGACTTAATAATATTGACTTTTTTCGATAAGAAGTATTTTCTTTTTAACAGGGTGTTAACTTGAATTCGAGCGATAATGAAGGTTTTATTCAGCAAAGGGCATTGAGACTTGTGACGCTGTCTGTTGGCTTTCGACTTTTCGGTCCAAGAAATATTAAGCTCGAAGGCCATTCAACCGGTCTAAACGAAAACGGTTTGGCAGGCAGATGCAATCTTGTGACGGGTGAGCTTCCTCTGTCGCCTAGAGGACTCATTTTAGAAGCGATTTTGGATCTGCCTAAGGACCGCCCTTTCAAAAAAATTAAAGGTGAACTTCTACACGCAACACCATCGTGGGTCCCGGGTTTTCGCTATTTTCTTGCAATGAAGTTTCTCGAAATTACGCCTGAGGATATTGATTTCTTAAGGCATTTCATAGCTTGGCGCGAAGCAGATTATTTCAAACCGGATAAACCTTATCGAGAGTGGTATATCTTTTTAACTTCCGAACAGAAAGTATACGGACCTTTGACTTCGAACGAGGTTGATATTGCGATTAATGCTCACGGCATAACACCGAACGATTTAATATGGTATCCGCCTCTGGGGAGATGGATGCAGTTTTATTCGGAAGAGCTTGACGAAAATTTCAAATGGATTGGAGAGAAGATTCGCGAAAATTATTCGACATTCATCCCGGCAGGTTCCACAGATCAATCGCAGTTTCAAAATGAACAGTCATACGGCAGAGCGGAATTTTTGAAATCGAAAGATCAAGAATCGGTTCAAGAAGAAAAAATTTCTGATGAACAAAAAATATACCTTGATGAGGACGAACTTCCTTCAACAAGAAGAAAAAGGTTCATTAAACGTTTATTAATTTCTATAGCTATTTTGGTTTTGACTGCTCTTGGAACTGCTTATTGGTTAGGATTGGCGGATCCTACTCATAAAGGTACGTTATTCCGAACTGCAGAAAAATATAGAATGAATGGAGAAAGGTATCTTGCAATCAAGTATTACGATTATTTAATAAGAGTATATCCTGAAGACAGGCTTGCAAAGTTTGCTCAAGAAAAAATTAAAGAACTTCTTTTACAGGATTTGAATGAAAGAGACCGGCAGATGGCAAACTCAAGGCTTTCAATTCTAATTAAATTGCCTGAAGAAATGCTGTCCAAACCGGAAGTTATCTGTGCGATAGGCGATTGTTATTATCGGCTCGGCAAATACGAAGAGGCGATAGAATATTTCAAGAATGCTGTGAAAATAGATCCGCTCGATGGCGTTTACAGATATAATCTTGGCACTGCAGGATTGAGATCGAGAAATTATCAGATGGCTATTCAATATCTTAATAGACCTCCTGCTCAGCTTCATAGAACGTCTTCATATTATCTGAATGCAGGTTTGACGCATCTGGCTCTGGGACAGAATTTCGAGGCTCAAAACAGGTTCGAAGAGGCTATGCGTTTAAGTGATAGAAAAAATACGACAGAGAGGGCAATTAAATCTGCGTGGGAGAAACCTGTCCGATGAACCGCAACTATTTAATTTTAGCTTTTCTTGTTATAGCGGGAGGATGTTTAAAATCGACTCCGATCGGAGAATACGCCGATCCTCCGATAACAAAATCTCTTCAGTCTGTATTAGCTCAAGAGCAAAGTCCTGAAGCGATTATGCTTTCTTTCGATTTACCGAATCCTGAATTGCTGAATAACGAAAACATTAATTCCATACAGAGTTCGGTGGATCTCGATTCTCCGCCGCAAAATGCTTTTCTTTTGGCTGATTTTGACCTTGACGGATGCAGAGGCAATGAGATCGAATTTCCTGTCGGATCGTGGAAGAGCAGTAATGGTCATTCAAACTTGAATGCTGCAGTTTCTCTAGAATCATTGAACAGGTACGGATTTAAAGGAAACTCACTAAAGGTCTCATACGCTCTGGAAGAGGGAGCCCAGGCTTGTGCCGGAGCATGGCTGAGGCTTGGTTTCAAACCTGCAGACGCTGTGGATATTTCAAGCTATACATCTTTGACGTTCATGCTACGTGCCGCTGAAGGCAGAGAAGCATGCAGTTCGAAACTCATTGTGGAATTGAGATCGAAGAATGAAGTCAGTTCGGTAATGCTTTCCGATATCGGAACCAAATGGCAGCAATACAGAATCCCATTGACTAAATTTACGTCTATTGCCGATTGGAAAGAGATTACAGAGATTTTATTCTTTGCGGACTCGAATTCTGAGACTGCATTGACCGGAACTTTTTATCTCGATGACATTTCGGTTGAAAAATAGTTTATTGTTAGTAGAATAGAATTTTATGGCTTTAGATAGATACTAAAATAATGACAAAGAAAAAAATAGTTGTTGTTGATGATGATGAAACGGTTTTGTCGATCATCGGTGAAATACTTGGAAGCTCAGATGAGTTTGAAATCTTTGAGGCAGGAGACGGAAACTCTGCGATATCGGACTTGAAGAACTTTGCTTTAGAAGATATAAAAAACTTTCTGATCTTCTTCAGCTCTTTTTTGTAGCGATTGTGGAAAATCTTGGCTACAGGCAGATTAATGCATGGTGGCGAATGAAAGGCACATTTTCGGCTCTGATAGGCGCAAGACAATGGGGAAAGATGGAAAGAAAGGGATATAAACAACTGCGCTGAGCAGTTACTATCATTGCATTCATTTTTGTATTGCACATTGAATAATTAACGATAAATTACCATAGGATGTTTGTGAATAAAATGCAGGCTAAATTAAAACGAATTTTGTTTGAACCTATGGTTCCGCTTTTGATTGCAATTGTGCTTCTTGGCATTGAAGGAGTTGCAAATAATTTTGAAACCTTTTCGTTTGTTAAATCATGGATCTGGGCAAATGGTTCTTCATCGCATCGCATATCAAGCCGAACCTCTAGTGACTCTAGTGTAAATAAAGATACACTTTCGACTTCTCCATTTCTTTTGGAAAAAAATGATCCTTCCAGTCAAAATTTTTCGGAAGTATTACCTCTGCCTATCGCCAATCCTATTGTTATAGAATCCGAAAGACCTTTGACTCAAAATGCGAGTGAAGATGCAAATGCAAAACCATTAGACGTGAAAACTGTAAATGAAGTAAATAATTCAGAAGCCGTGAAGATTGCAACTGAAGAGAAGAATTCTGTTGTAAAAGAAGATGAACCGCCGTCTGCCGATTCTGATGCTTACAAAATTCGAGCGGGTGATGTTGTGGACGTTTTTGTTTGGGGGCAAGAAAACATCAGCGGTCAGTCGCGTGTAGCTCGAGACGGCTCGATTGTCGTAAAGCTTGCAGGTTCGGTGAAGATAGAAGGGCTTACAGTTGATCAGGCCGCATACAGAATCAGGCAGAGATTGCAAAAATATTTAATTGAACCTGCAGTGACTGTTTCTATTCCTGAGTTTGGTGGAAAAGATGTGGTAGCGGTTGGAGAAGTTGACGCTCCGGGCTCATTCCGCATCGACCGTCCAACGCGGCTTCTCGATATTTTGATTATGTCAAAATGGAATCACGAGCGCGCAGACCTTTCAGCAGTGACAGTTGCGCGCGGGACTCAAACTATTATTTGTGATGTCGCTTCTGTTCTTCGCGGACAAAGAATCGACCAGAATATTCTTATGGAGCCTGGAGACCTTGTAATTGTGCCTGGTATGGGTCAGACGATAAGTATGCTTGGCGCCTTCAATAAGACCGGCAAGCTTGTGTTTCCGAAGAGCAGAATTCTTCGAGTGCGTGATGTGCTCTCTGAAGGAAATACGTGGACTGCTAAAGCAAATATTGCTTCGGCGTTTATTTTGCGTCAGGACGGAACTGTTACTCCTTGCAATATAAATAAGCTGTGGTTCCAGGGCGACGCGCGCGAGGACAAAATATTAAATAATGGAGACGCGCTTGTCATTCCGGAATTATCAGAGATTGGAGTTTACGTATTAGGAAAAGTCGGCAGTCCGGGACTATTTACTCGGAGCGGAAGCTTTTCGCTTTTGCAAGCGCTTACACTTGCAAATCCGTCAACTTTTCATGCAAGACTTTACGACGTGAGAATTGTTCGAGGCTGGCCTGACAATCCGAGAGTGTATCGAGTAAATGTCAAAGCGCTTCTTGACGGTGATCTTAGCCAGAACATGATGCTGGAAGGAGGAGATGTTATTTTTGTTCCGGAAGGAGTTATTTCATATTCGCTTCAGTTCTGGAATCAAATTCTTGCTCCTATCGCAGGGACGGCAAGTACGATCTATGACATTAATAATCTCGAGAACACCCGCTGATGGACGGAGAAAAGCGCCGGCCCTTTGGACTTTTGGATTACTGGGCGATTTTAAAAAAGAGATGGATGCTGGCTCTTCTTTCATTTGTCAGTGTTACCGTGACAGCTTTGGTTTACGAATCGAATCGGCCTCCTATCTACACAGCGTTCGTCGATATCCTTATCAATCCTGATCCTCCGTCCGAGCAGATTCGCAATCTTCAGCCTTCTCAACGCCGCAGGCTTTCTGAAATGAATTTCGATTTTTATATCGAACATGCGAGATCGGATGCGTGTATTTCTGCGGTGATATCTCAAGGAATATTGGGAGCCGTTCCTCCTCCTAAAACACCTGAATGGCTGAATCTGTTTGAGACTATTCTAAATTCATCGAGCGCAACTCGTCTGTCTGAACGCAGAATAATCAGGATCAGTGTCACTTCGGGCAATCTTGAATTTGCATACAAACTCGCGAATGCATTTGGTCCTGCTTATGTCTCGTCGCTTTACGAATCTATGGTCTCCGTGAACAAAACGATGTTGCAATACATAGACAACGAAATTGCAAACACCGAAGAGGAAACATCTAAATACCGAACGATAGTGGCATACCTAGAAAAAAAAATCGGAGCATTGCCGTCGACCGAATCTCCTGATCCAGGCATGAGAACGAGAATATTGAATTCGCGAAATTTATTGCGGGAGCGCGCTCTTGCGGTAGATGCAATCAGCGATACGATCGAAGCAGGCTTATTGCCTTCGCTTGAAGAGATGGAACTGGCAGTGACAGGACTTTTCGCGGCTATTCCCGATGAATTGTCACGTGAGCTTAGCGGCGTTTCCAGAGATAATCTTGAAGCGGCGCGGGGAAGATGGATTGAGAAGATGCAGAGGTACAAACTTTTATCGAGAACGATGACTGAGTTTCATCCTGACCGCGCAATCGCAAAACATGAACTCGTTTCAGCTTCAATTGAATTGATAAACGCGATAGCGCAATGGTACAGAATTGCTGATGCTCAAATTGAATCGAAATTGGCTTTGCTTCCAAAACCTGTCGAATCTTCTGCTCCTGAGATCGATATCTATGCTCTGATTGGAGAGACAGTTGTTCCGTCTCAACTAGCTTTGAGCAGATTTAAAGCAGAGCTGGCAATACGAGAATCATTGCTCACGGATTTGATAAAAAAGAAATCGATTTTGAATTTGGAAAAGATGGGACAGGACCAAATAGCGGAATGGATACGTCCGGCGGCGAAACCGACGGCGCCGAATAATCCTGCTTTGCACCGCACTTTGATAATGGACTCTCTGCTCGGACTTACGGTCGCACTTGCGGCGATTTTTATTGTTGAATCGCTTGACTCTTCAATAAAAACTCCGGGCTCTGCGGAATCTCTTTTGGGTAAAAAAGTTCTTGGGATAATTCCATGCTTTACTGATCCTCTGTCAAGTCAAGCAGAAGCGACTTCAATGCGTATGGTCGTAAAGATTCGCCCGTTTTCACCTGAAGCCGAAGCATACCGTTCGCTGGCTCAAAAGATTGATGCGCAGATGGACAAATTTATTGTGATCACAAGTACCGGACCTCAAGAAGGAAAATCTACAACTATTTCTAATCTCTCTATCGCACTTGCGGAATTAGGAAGAACTGTTCTCGTAATCTCGGCAAATCTTAGGAGACCAACGCTACACAAAATATTTGAAGTGCCTGAAGCTCCAGGTGTCGCTGAATTGTTTCGGGAGGAGATTGAATTTAAAGATGCGGTTCAGGAGACTTCAATTACCGGATTAAAAATTATTTCGTCGGGAAATTTGAATGACTCCTCGATTCCTGCGATAATATCTTCTCCTCAACTTATCGCTAAATTCAGGGATGCTTTGACTGATTATGATTTTATTCTAGTCGATGTGCCTCCGGCGGCGCCGGTATCCGATGCTCTATCTTTCGCGCGAAGTGCTGATTCTGTTCTTTTAGTTTATATGCTCGGCCGAGCTTCGGAAGACTCGGTTGAGCAGGTCATTAGATCGATTGAAGATGTTGGAGGAAAAATACTTGGATTGGTGATGAACGATGTTAGAGGAATCGGGCATGCTTACGGCTATAATTATTCCGACAGGTATTATCACTACACCAAGGAGGAGCCGATTATTTGAGCCGGAGGGGTGTGTCGTGGACTGTAGTCGTGCTGATAGTTATTATTGGAGCTCAAGCGATTTTTCTGTGGAATTCGTTTGAGCGTAAAACTCAATCGATAAATTCTGAAAAATTACCTGAAGAAAATTTCACTGCTGTAGTTCAAAAATTCGAAGGCAATGTTGAGATCCTTTCTGCCGGCTTGAAAAGAATTGCGAAAGCTGGAGACAGAATCGAAATCGGAGAATCTATTCGAACAGGTGAAAAATCTCGAGCAGAAATTGACGCAGGAACGGAAGTAAAGGTTCGATTAAATCCTAATTCAATTTTGGAGAGCAGAAGAGCTTTGGAAGGCAGAACAGGTTTGACATTGCATCTCTCTAAAGGAACTGCTTTTGTTGTTTTTGAAGAGAGAGATACTGAAATGAATCGCCCTACTCTTGCAGTTGTCACTACTCCGAATGTGATATGCGAGCCGAATAATTTTGAGCGCGCTGAATTTCTGATAGCAGTTCAGGAAGAATGAATTTTTTCTATAGCTTTGCAGTGATGGCATTGCTTTTTAATTTGTCCGGTGCTCGAACCGGAGTTGCAATATCTAGTGGTCAAATTAAACTTGAAACAGCTTTGGGTTCAGAAATATTTCATGAGGGAGATACAGTTCTTATAGACCGAGGCGGCAGAATGATGAGAAAGGATAATGAGCGAAGCAAACGAAGAAATGGAAATGTGGCTACGCTAGGTGTTGTCGCCGACGGCAGTATTCGGGTGAATGAAAGAATCGTCAATTTAGGAGAGGAATTTTATTGCGGCGGCACGATTGGTTCTTCCGATGTGATTGTTTCACCTCTAGGTCCTCAAGGTTTTAAATTACTTAAGCAATTTAAAATTTTTATATTTTCTGAGAAACAGAAATTGTTGCAGGGAGATGATCAAGCAAGAATAATAAGATTGATATCCAGAGCCACGGAAAATTTT
>PEWQ01000190.1 GCA_002780065.1 Candidatus Hydrogenedentes bacterium CG07_land_8_20_14_0_80_42_17 | reverse complement strand
TTTTCGTCAATAAATTTTACTCTATTTAAATCATGAAGGTTTATTTGCCAATTGCGGTTCTTCTTCTGTTGATTTCAGCTATGTTATTTTCTGCATCTAAATTTATTCTCCCTCCAAAAAATATCAGCAATGAACCGTTGATTGTTGAAATACCGGAAGGGACTTCTAATGAAACTGCAGGAAATATTTTGGAAAGTAAAGGTGTAATAGTTTCCTCAACTTTCTTCTCTTTTTACTGCGCTCGAATTGGAACAAAGGTTTTGCCGGGAAGATATCAATTCAATAATCCTGTTTATCCGTGGTATGCGGCGCGTCTCCTTTCCAAGGGCCAGAAAACGCCTGTAGAGATAGCAGTAACTATTCCTGAAGGCAAAAGGCTTTCTGAGATTGCTGAGATTCTTGAGAAAAATGGCGTGACAGATGGAAAAGAGTTTCTTGTAAAGTGCAGATCGCCTGAATTTATTTACAAATTAACTGGAAAGAAACTAGATTCGCTTGAAGGCTATCTTTTTCCAGATACGTATAAGTTTAAGCCGAATACAGATCCTGATTTTGTGATTCAACGTATGCACAATCGACTCATCGAAATTATTGCCGATCGCATACATCCTTTTTTTGATACACACCAATGGCTTATTTTGGCTTCCATTGTTGAGCGTGAAGCAGTTCTTAGTGAAGAACGGCCGCGAATCGCCGCGGTCTTTCTAAATAGATTAAAAAAAGGCATGTTGCTCGAGGCAGACCCGACCGTGCGTTTTGCGGCGGACAAATGGGACTCATCGCCTGTGCTATATTCTGACCTCGAATCCAATTCGCCATATAACACTTATAAATTTAAAGGGCTTCCGCCGGGGCCGATATCTTCTGTAAGTAAAGCTAGTCTCGATGCAGTCTTGAATCCTGCTAATACAAATGAACTTTTCTTTGTTGCGACTGGAGCCGGCAAACATATTTTTTCATCTTCATATCGAGAACATCTCGCAAATATCGCGAGCATAAGAAGATGAAGAACGGTCAGATCTCTTTTCTGCTTGGAGCGGCAGTGCTTGCGACCGGCGGATTCTTCGGAAGCATAGAGGCTGGAATCCTCTCTGATTTCAATCCTGCTTTGATTGCGGCAGTGCTTTTTTGCGCGTCTTTAATTTGTGCTAATCGAGAAAAAAAATATGTTATTTTGGATGAAACTGCAACGCAGGCTAAACAGCCGCAGACTGAAGCCTGCGGCTACCGCGCAAAAAATATTCCAATCGAATCGCTCGCGCTATTTGCTCTTTGCATTTTAAGCTTTTTTCGAATCTCCGAATTTTCTCGTGATTATCGTGAGCCTGTAGGATTCGCTCTAGCAGGGCTTGCATTATGGACAGGCTATTCTGTTCATTTCGATGATAAACTTCGCAGAACTTTAATTCTCATTTCTATTCCGATGATGCTTTACGCGCTCTACCAGAGGCTTGTTATCTTTCCAGAACTTGCTCCGCAATTGGCAGGGGAGGCGAGGAGCAGACTTGAGTCCGGACGCGTCTTTGCAACTTTTATTCTTCCCGCGCAGTTCTCGGCTTACCTTGCGATTCTGGCTCCGATCGCTATGGCATCGAAGATGACTGAGCGCGGAATATTCAGGATTGTTGTCGCAACTGCGCTAGTCGGAATTTGTTTTGGATTTTATCTTGCGGGCTCACTCTCAGGAGTTCTTTCTGCGATGATTGCGTTCTTCGTAATGAATGGAATTACTCGACGCGGATTTGCGGTTGCGCTTATGCTTGCCGCTGTTGCCGTTGGAATTGCATCTGCCCGCACTGATATTTTTGGAGGAGTTAATCCGATATCGTTGAGAATTAACACGTGGTTTGCGACGATTCACGGAATCGCGGACAGCCTTTTTTTTGGACATGGAACCGCATCGTTTGAGCGGCTATACATGGCGAAATACTGGTTTTCAGGCGCAGACGAGGTTATGCATCCGCACTCATGGTTTTTGAAAACTTTTTTTGAATATGGAATTATTGGAGCAGTTTTGTGGCTTGTTATGGCCGCAGGAATTTTTCGCTCGATACATGATCGTTCATTTCGCGCCGCGGGTGCGGCTTTTCTTGTTGCGACTTTACTTGATGTCTGCGATCAGTCATTTACATTGAGAATGCTGGGAACTTTTTTGTTGGGAGCTTCACTCGGAGGTCGCAAAAATTGCAGGAAAGTAGAATAAACGAAACAGATTATTTACTGCAAAATGAAAGTTCGATACCTCACATCAGAGCAAAAAGACTTCCGCTTGTTCCAGCTCTCTTTACTCTGATTGCAGGAATCGTCTCTTCTAAAGAAATTCTGGAATATCCTCTTCTATTAATTTTGCTTGTCACAATTCCAATACTTTTTTTCCTTTTTATTCGCGATAAAAGAACTCTTACCATAACAGCCTTACTTGCTGTATTTGCAGTTGGAGCGGTTACAGGTAATTCAGTCACAGATATGAAAAAAGATTTCCAAGAGGAAAAAGCTCCGATTGCGGTTTATATTGAAGAGGTTCTTCCATGGTCGGCCACAAAGTTTAGCGAAGCAGTTTTATTGAGCGACAGGTCCGCAATCGAGCCTCATGACAAAATAGAATTTCGAAGATGCGGAATAACTCATCTGCTTGCGATATCAGGACTGCATGTCGGATTGGTAGCAGGATTGATTTATTTAATCGCAGGAATAGTTTTCAAAAGATCGAATTTGACTTGTTTAGCTACTATCACATCAATCCTGGTTTACATATTTGGAATCGGAGCTCCGGCATCTGCAGTTCGCGCAGGAATTATGATTTCGATCTTCATCTCTTCAGGTATGCTCGGAAGGCTCTCAAATCCTTTGAACGTGCTTGCCGGTGCGGCGTTTTTGAACCTTCTATTCGAGCCTTCTGCGCTTTTCAATGTCAGCTTTCAACTCTCTTATGCGGCGGCATTTGGGCTTATTGCATGGACTAAACCTCTTTCTTCTATTTTACCGAAACGTCCGAAATATATTTTTCAGCTCTTTGCAGCATCTGTTTCCGCTCAGGTTTTAACCATTCCAATAATGATGTGGCACTTCAGAGAATTCGCTCCAATCGCATTTATTGCGAATATCTTTGCAGTTCCTATTTTCGGTTTGCTTTTGTATTCGATTATCGGAGCGATGATGGGAATTCCGTTCATGTCTGCTATTGCACTTTGGCTTCTGGAAATCTTGAGGCTCGTTGCGAAGACTTTTTCGGCTCTGCCTGGTTCCACCTTGCTTGTAAATCGACCTTCGCTTTTTCTTATGGTTTCGATTGCAGGCATTGCGCTTGCGACGCTGATAAATTCAAGAGCGAAACGGATCGCGATAGCGTTAATTTTGGGGATAGCAGGCCTCGCGGCTGTTTTTACTGAAGCGCCGCAGAGCGGAGTGTTTTTGATTGCGGACAAATACAATCATTGCGGCGCGGTTATATCGCACGGCGAATCCGCTGTGCTTATGGACGACGGAGTGCCGCTTGTTTTATGGAAGGATGCGATCACAAGAATCGGTGTGCCGCGAATTGAAAAGGTGATAGTCAATTCGAAGAGAGGATTATCTGATTTTGGAGTGCGCGGACTCGAAGATTACTGTTATGTCCGCGAGTGGAATTTACCTGAGAAGTGGGAAAAAAATTCCGAAGTCAAGGAAGTTGTAAATGAAATTAATTTGAGTGGCGGGCGTGTTAATTTCAGGAGCGAAAGATACGCGACAGAAAATTATAGAGGAAGATTGATTCTGCTCGGAGATGCTCCAGATTCGATAGCTGGTTTGAGGATTGACAGATATAAAAATTACTGGAGCTTCTCGAAAAAATGAACAAAATTGCATTTCATCTGGAGGCGCGTGCGCTACGCGTCAATGGCCGCCCTGCTCCACGTAATTTCCTGCTGTCATTGCGAGCACCGAAGGTGCGAAGCAATCACTTAATACGGGGACACATCACTTATTTAATTCTTGCCATAGAGAAAATTACAGCGGAGAGGAA
>PEWQ01000160.1 GCA_002780065.1 Candidatus Hydrogenedentes bacterium CG07_land_8_20_14_0_80_42_17 | reverse complement strand
GAAACAATCGAGCACGAATTAAGTCATATATTGGATCGACCTTTGTATTCGAAGCTTTCGCATGAAGACCTCGAAGTGCGCGCTATGATTCGCGGATTATCCAAAGGAAATATCCATGAAATAAATCGCGACCGACTTTTCTATGCGCTTGAGCAAGGCACCGAAACCTATCATAATGCCGCAAAGAGACTGCTCGAGTCTTTTTCACTTGTCATAACAGGCTCCGAAAATTTCGAAGCTCTTCGCACTATCGATGCAGACGTCATTCACTTTACTGCCTCGGCACTCGAAACTTTACTCGGACTTTAAAAATGAACTACCGCATTCCTCTTTCAGCTTTCAAAGCGAACTTGTCGATGAAATCATCCCGCCCGACGGTTGTCGGAGTTGCCCCGTAGTATCTCGACAATTACCCATCGATTTCTCGGACAATCGTTGGGATGATATGCTTGCAGAGTTGGATCGATCGGGGTACCATGCTGATCAGTAATTTTATACGAAGGAGGTATCCAAAATGTCTAATCAAACTACAACATTTCAAAAGGCTCTGGATGTTGTTGAGTCATTGCCTGAATACCAGCAAGAAAACCTTGTTGAGACTATTCGACACAGACTGATAGAATATAGACGAGAGTTACTTGCAGAAAACATCAAAAAAGCAAAAGAAGAATATTCGCGGGGAAAAGTGAGAAGGGGTAGTGTAGATGATCTGATGAGGGAACTCTCTGAATGAGAAAACTCATTTGGGGTAAAACTTTTGCAAGTGCTTTAAAGCGAACTATCAAGAAGCATCCAACTCTAAACAAAGATGTCGAAGAAACTCTGAGAGTTTTAATCAAAAAGCCTTTTGCCCCACAGTTGGAAACCCATAAACTTAAAGGAAAGTTATCAGGTTCGTGGGCATGTACTGTCGAATACGACTTGCGAATAATATTTGACTTTGTAAAGAGTAAAGGGCAAAAGGAAGATGATATTCTTTTGCTTGAGATTGGAACACACGATGAAGTATATTAAGCCTAACCAATTGTTGCACGTGATCCTTGCTTCACTTGGGCAGGTGAGCTTGGTCGTTAGACCATAAGGAAAATTAAAATTATGCAGGCAAAAGAGCCAAAACTTCAAGCGCTATGCTGTCGTGGCTCTCGGAAAGCAATTTCGAGATTCTTCGCACTATCGACGCAGACAAAATTCACTATGTCGCTGTTGCACTCGAAACTTTACTCGGACTTTAAAAATGAACTA
Organism: Candidatus Hydrogenedentes bacterium CG07_land_8_20_14_0_80_42_17; assembly: GCA_002780065.1. Lineage (GTDB taxonomy): Bacteria > UBA8481 > UBA8481 > UBA8481 > UBA8481 > UBA8481. Next base: position 2,587 of record PEWQ01000160.1, on the reverse strand, counting down.
CCGCATTCCTCTTTCAGCTTTCAGAAGAATCAATAAACCCGGGAGGTATCTTGGCGGCGAAGTCAATTCCGCTTCTCCGAAAAAAGACTGTCCGTCAATCGCTTTGTGCTTCCCTGATGTTTACGAAATCGGAATGAGTCATCTCGGTTTGAAGATACTTTACGAGCGAGTGAATTCTGACCCGCGGTTTATTGCCGAACGCGTCTTTGCTCCTTGGCAAGACTTTGCTTTCGAATTAAAAAGGCGCGGCGAGCCGTTGCGTTCGCTAGAAACCGGCAGGCCTCTTTGCAAATTCGACATCGTCGGATTCTCCGTCGCTTACGAAATGTCATACCCTGACATTCTTGAAATGCTGTCGCTTGGAAAAATTCCAATTCGTTCGAGCGAACGCAGAGAATGCGATCCAATCGTTATCGCAGGAGGACACGCTTCTTTTCAAATTGCACCAATGAAGCCATTTCTCGACGGAGTTTTTCTCGGTGAGGCTGAAGAGGGCATAACCGAAATGCTAGAGGTCTGCAGCGACTTTACGAGCCGCAGTGAAAGAATCGAAAAACTTTCAAAGATAGATGGACTGCTGATTTTCGAAAAAGAAGAAACAAAGAAAAAAAGAATCTTCTCGGGATTTTCAAATTCATGCGAACCGATGGCTCCGGTCGTCTCGAACGTCTCAGCGGTTCACGACCGAGTCGCAGTTGAGATCATGCGCGGCTGCGCACGAGGATGCCGATTTTGCCAGGCGGGATACATCACGCGTCCGGTGCGGTATCGCGAAACTTCCTCAATCAAAAACACAATCTTCACCTCGCTGAAAAATACAGGATATGACGAGGTATCGCTCGTTGCGCTCTCGACATGCGATCATCCGCGAATCCTCGAACTTATGAAGTCTGTGAGTGAACCGCTTTCGCAACGCCGAATATCGATCTCAATTCCTTCAACTCGTGTTGATGCCTTTGACATTCAGGTTGCTCTTGGTTCAATAAGCGGCCGCAGAACGAGCATTACTCTGGCGCCGGAAGTCGGCAGTGAGCGTATGGACAGAGTCATCAACAAAGGCATAAACAGAGAACTTCTCATCTCAACTGTTGAAAAAATATTTTCGAATAATTGGCACTCATTAAAACTTTATTTTCTGATTGGACTTCCAATGGAACTCGAATCAGATGTTAATGCAATAGCCGAACTCTTGAATGAGCTTGCTCCGCTCGCTCGAAGAAAAAGTGCGAGCATACGTGCCGCAGTCTCAATCTTTTGTCCTAAACCGTGGACTCCTTTTCAATGGTATGGAATGAATGCCCCTGATTTTCTTGAAGAGAAAATTGCAAAGCTCAAATCTAAAACGCATAGATCAATTAATCTTGCAATACACGGAATGAACGTCTCGCTTGTAGAATCGGCGTTGTGCCGTGGAAACGAAGATCTTAGCAATGTTATCGAATACGTCTGGAGAAATGGAGGAACACTTCAGTCTTGGAATGAACTTTTCAATATCGAATTATGGAGAACTGCGTTCAGTAACTTCGGAATAGATATTGAGAAAGAAGCATGCCGAGCTTTTGGTGAAGACGATAAATTGCCGTGGGAACAATTTGATTCCGGGATCAGCAAAAAATTTCTCATGAGAGAAAAACGATTTGCCGAGATGGCTGGTGAAGATAAAAATAATTCCTATACACCTGACTGCTCGACAGGAGCATGCTCTGCATGCGGATTGCCGTGCAAGGATTTAAATCTTTCTCCTTTGTCGAATGAAATTTCCATTACCCCTTCTACTATCCCGACGGTAGAGGCGAAACAGAAGATACGAATAGGTTTTTACTTTCAAAGATCGGGTGCCGGAGCATTTCTCGGTCATCTCGATATGGTAGCTATTTTCGAAAGAGCAATCAGACGCGCTGAAATTCCCGTTCTTTTCAGCCAAGGATTTACGCCTCGTCCAAAATTGAGGTTCATTATGCCTTTGCCTTTAGGAATGGGCTGTGAGTCGGAATACGGCGAATTAGAGATTTTAGATTGTGAAATAGAAGATGTGCGAAATAGACTCAATTCAGTGTTGCCTGAAATAATCCGGATAACAAAAGTTGAAGATATTTCCGGACAAAGATCGATGCCTATAGTTGAAAAAAGCTTTTTTCAAATCGAATCAAAACGAATTAAGACGTCTTTAGATTATGTCAAAATTTTCGAGAAAAGTTATAGAAGAAAAAAAGCCGTCCGCGAAATAATTCCTTTGAATCAGCTCGAAATAATTAAGTGCGACGATGGCATCGCGACGATTTTACTAACTCACATCGAAGGTGGAATATCAGCCGGCGATATTTTGGAAATAATCGTAAGAGAAGATGAAGAAGCAAAAATTACGAGAACAGGATATAAGTTCAGTGGTGCGTGATTCTTAAAAATAAATTTTCAATTTGCAATTTCAAATATAATAACTCGTCTTGGATGCACAGGCGCTACGCGTCAATGGACGCCCTCGCGTCAATGGACGCCTCGCGTCAATGGACGCCTCGCGTCAAAGAATGTGCGAAATAATTGAAAAATGAAAATTGGAAAAATAAAATTTTCAATTTGCACTTTCCAA
>PEWQ01000012.1 GCA_002780065.1 Candidatus Hydrogenedentes bacterium CG07_land_8_20_14_0_80_42_17 | reverse complement strand
GTGGCGAGTCATTGCAGTCGATAATTCCGGGAACACAGTTGCCGCGGCAAATGCGCCGTGGAAGGTATATGCCGATACAGCAGGACCAATTGCCGGAACTCTGATTTCGCCTGCAAATAGTCTCGATACTACATCGACGATAATTTTGTTCTCGTGGAATTCTGCTTCAGATACCGGTTCAGGGCTTGCGTATTATCTGCTTCAGATCGATACGGTGAGCACTTTTGCTGCACCTATTGTGGATTCATCGACGCCGTTGACATCAGGGTCGAGAACACTTTCAGCAAACGATACTTATTATTGGAGAGTAGTTGCGGTTGACAATGTCGGAAACACCACAGCGGTCTCTTCGAGAATTATTAGAATCGACACTGCGCCTCCGACTTTGCCGATACTGACGAAATATTCAGGAGCCTATACAACTCCTCCTGTGACGCTTTCATGGAGCGCTTCCCAAGACTCGATCTCGGGATTGACGTATTACAATATTCAGATAGATACAGTTGGAACTTTTGTATCGCTTCTGGATTCTGCGACTTTGATTCCGCCCGATACAAATTACGTTACCGGAGTTCTTACGACCGACACATATTATTGGCGCGTTCTGGCTTATGATACGCTCGGAAACGTTTCGACTTCTTCGACTGATTCATTCCGAGTGCCGATAGGAGATACGATAGGCCCGAATGCATTTGATCTTTTGAGTCCGGCTGATCTCGATATTACATCTTCTACTTTAATAACGCTCAACTGGGAAGATGCCATAGACGATACTTCTCCGCCTGTGACCTATAGACTCCAAGTCGATACAGCGGGAACATTTGCGGCGTCAGTATTAGATACGTCATGGATGACAGAGACTAGTTATTCCGCAATTTTATCCGCCAACAATACTTATTATTGGCGTGTGACAGCGCGTGACAATAATTCGAATACGACTGTCTGCAATTTCGATTTCAGTTTTACGATTGATACTGCGCCTCCGACTCGAACGATACTTTTTGCTCATAATGGAGCTTCAGTTGTTTCACCAATATTGCTCAAATGGTTTGAATCGACTGATACGATTGTAGGGCTTGATAGTTATCTCATTCAAGTTTCGACGGTGAGCAATTTTGCGACGATAGCTGATTCCGAAGTGATTCTTGCGGGCGACACCGACCACTGGACTCCTTTGCTTGCATCTCAGACTTATTACTGGCGAGTTTATGCATACGACTTTTTGGGCAATGTATCGACTTCTTCGCCGACTTACGACAGTTTCATTGTTCGAGCAGACACCGCTCCGCCTGTGACTGAATCGTCGGCAATACTTCCGACAAGTTCATCGAATTCCGGAACTAGTGTTGTGACTCTTACAGTGTATGTCACTGACAGTGCGTATGTGGATACAGTGTTTGCCGATCTTTCCGGATTCGGTTTGACTGATTCATATTTCTTTACGCCTTCATCATCGCCACCTTCGACTGATTCGGTCTGGACTGCGACGGTGACTTTGGATTCTGATATTTCCGGCGGAACGTACGACATTTTGGTTTATGTAGTCGATGCATCAAACAATGTTTCGACAACGACGATACAGCTTACAGTTGTTGATACCTCGCCGTCGCTTGCGGAAATTATCGATACTCCGCTCTTTGAGATCCGCGCCGCCGGCAATGAGTTGTCCATTATTTCAACTTATGGAGATTCATATCAGCAAGTTCTTTATGAATACCGAACAGCTCCGAATGGCGCATGGCGCAGATGCACTTCATCAGTGTATTCTGCGAATCCGGATACTGAGCCGCCGTTCTGGGGATTTTACTGGGATATATCTGATTTGATTTCGGGGCAGAAATACGATGTAAGAGCTCGGGCTACGGATTCAAACGGATACACGGATCCGAACCCGTCATATTATCGGATAACGGTAGATCCGACAGATTCAACAGTTCACGAATATCGGGACGGTTCAACCTTTTATCATGTTCGACGGCAAGAGATTAGACCTGATACGACGAATAAAGTTATGATTGCGGACGGAAACGGAGCGATAATACCGCCTGGCGCAGTTTCAGAGACTGTTTGGATTCGCGTGACAGTGCTCGATACTGTGCCGACGACGACGCCGCTTGGCGGAGCGTGGGTTGCGGAAGTTTCAGGAAGGGCGGTCGAGTACGAACGCGAAGACGGGTTGAGAAATTTCGATTCGAATCTGATAGTTGTTATTTCTTATGCGGATACGGATCTCGAAAATGATTATGTTGGTCAGACAACAGTTCTTGAAGCTGATCTCAAGATTTGCTATTACGACGAAGTGACCGGAGCATGGATACCGCTTCCGACTTCTCAGGTCGATCCGGTTATGAATGTAGTCAGAGCCGAGGTGAACCACTTTACGCTCTTTGCGGTGCTTTCACCGGTGCCGGCGGCTGGAAATCTCAAGAACGTAATTGTATATCCGAATCCGTTTATCCCATACGATAACGTGGATAAGAACGGAAGGGCATACAACGCATCGGATCCGACATCAGGCATTATATTCGACAGTTTGCCGCAACAGGTGACGATTGATATTTACGATATTGCGGGAAGACTCGTATCTCACTTTGCAAAGAACTCGGCATGGGGACGATACAACTGGGACGCACACGATGACAACGGAAGAGAAGTTGCTTCTGGAATGTACATAGCGATCTTAACGAGTTCAAACGGCGAGCGTGTTGTAAAGAAGATAATGATCATAAAGTAAAAAAGGTTTCATATTGATACTTTGACACTTTCAAGGAATTTATTTTTTGAAAGTACTCAACTTGACAGATGCTTTCTTTATCCTAAATTTATCTCCAGTAAAATTCCTCTATTCTTTGTCAAAATAAGATTTTTTATCTCTACGAAATTATGACCGGTTGAAACTTCTCCGGCGAATATTTTGTTTGTTAATTTGTAAGAAAGTTTTGTTCTCTGCTTATTCGATAATATTTCCACTTTAAAAACCTTCTCTCCATCTTCAATTCTTACTCTCAAAGTTACGTTTCTCTTTTTTAGCATCTTTTTGAAATTACCTTTTGGAGGCTTAACTTCGATAGAAATGCAGTCGCCTTTTCGCAAAGCTTTTACATGAACAATAGAAAATTTTCCTCGTTCATAATCTTTGGTCTCACCGTCGTCTTCGTAAAAAGAAAATTCATTTTCGATATTTGACGGAAAGATATCGAACTGAAGTTCAGTATTAGATAGTGACGAAATATGCTCCATTACTTTTTGAGTCGGAATAATTGCTCCTTCTCTGACGAAGAGAGGAATAATGTCCAGAGGAATATCCAGTTTCATGTCGTAATGTCCTTTGTATGAAGCATAACCTTCTAGCTCGAACCAGCGCCCTGGAGGTATGTAAGCCCGCTTAGAAGCAACTTTTGTAGAATTAGTCGAAGGAGTGTCTGCAGGAATTACAAGTAAATCTCTGCCTATCGTGTATTCGCCTTTTTGATTCAACGCTCCGCCATTGTTGCCGTTATATTCAATGAAAAGCGGTCTGATAATAGGAAGCCCCGTGTCGTATGCCTCGCGCGATAAGGCATAGAAATACGGCGCCAATGCGTACCGAATTCTTGTGTATTTGCGAAATATTTTAGTTGCTCTATCGCTATACAGCCATGGCTCTCTGACTCCGTGATTCGAGTGAGTTCGAAATATCGGACTGAAAGCTCCGAATTGTACCCAACGGATGAAGAGCTCTTCGTCGAGTTTATTTTCGAAGAATCCTCCGATATCGTGCGACCAGTAAATCGCTCCGAGCGCAGAAGAACGCACGGTGAAAGCAATCACTTCCTTCAGCATCTCCCACGTCGAAGGCGTGTCACCGGAAAACTGAACCGGATATCGATGCGAACCTAGTCCGCCCCAACGGGAAAGAATAAGCCCTCTATTGTTTGTGCTCTCTTCTCGAACTTCATAATAGTGATGATTGAGCCACAACTGAGAATCGATTCCGCCTACCATTACGCCGCCAAGCGGAGTGACAGCAAACTGCGGTTTGCACCATCCGTCGACCCACCAGAAATCCATTCCAAGTTTAAAGAAAGGGGAGAGCAGAATATCTTTCCACGCCTTTACCGCGTCGGGACTCGACCAATCGCATGCGTATTCACCCTGGTGCGGTAGTGCTCCGAGCCGTTTTCTGATTTCAGGAATATGGCTGTCGTCACGAGGCAGTCCGTCATAGTTGTCATAGCCTGGATGGTCGTTCAATGAAGTTTTTACATTCATGTCATGAAGCTGATTCAGAGTCTTTTTTGGATTCGAAAAGTATTTTTCATTCCAGTCATAGCCGCCCCAAACTGCTTTACGCCAGTCAGTATCGATTACCATGACATCTATTGGAATTTTTCGCTTGCGATATTCTTTTACAAGCTGAATAAAATCTTTATCTCGATACGCAAAATATCTCGAATACCAAAAACCAAAAGCCCATTTAGGAATCATGGGGATTCGTCCGAAAACAGTTACAAAATCTTGTAATGCACTTTTAAAATCTTTTCCATACGCAAAAAAATATCCATCAAATTGAATATCCCAGCGGCGATTCTCCGGCCAATTTTCTTCAGAGTTCCAATATATTTTGGCTTCATCATCAATAAAATGCGCTCCGTCTTTAGACAAAATTCCTTCAACAGGAAACCTCTGAGGTCCTCCGCAATGTGTCCAGTAATCGAGCGATCTTGAAACAGAGCCAAGGTTACCCATATCTTTTTTACCAGGGAACCATTTCGATTTTCTACCAAGAAAATCGAGATGAGTTATCGAGAGATTTTCTTCTGAAAATATTTTTCCGTCATCGATGTATTCAAGATCGAACTTTGATGTTTTGATTTTAATAGATTTTTTCTCAATTATAATTTCTGAGGAACGACCTAAAAGTTTTCTATTCCCAATGAGAATTGACGGCCATGAATTGAAGCGTTTATTTTCAGAGTATTCCAGTCTAATTACTCCTTCAGTGAGAAGAGTGAACCGTGCGTTACCGAAGATCATCGGGGTTAATTTTTTCATTTAGAGCTCCTTGATTATTTAGGCGAAATCATAGATAAAACGGTTTATTTTTACAAGAGGCATTTGATTTAAAAAAAGAGTAATAGTTTGTTCCGTTACTCTTCAGCCGGCCGTAGCGGCTCGAAGGCATCGAGTTTTTTCTTTCGAAGCTCTTGTGTTTCGGCGCATCGCAATTTGAATAAAAACTCCTGACTTCTAAAAGGTTTCTTTCTCAAGCCGGAAGAGAGTAATTGCTCGTAATTTCCTAATTGAGTAAGCGTCCAACTTTTTGCCGTATCATTGAAATAAGTTTTCAATGTGGAGATGAGTCTGCGCTTACTTTGAGTGTCTTCAACAGGAACGAGCAGTTCGATTCTGCGATCCAGATTTCTCGGCATCCAGTCTGCGCTGGAGATAAAAACCTTTTCTTCTCCGCCGTGATAAAAGTAGAGAATTCTCGCATGTTCGAGAAACCTGTCAACAATGCTTACTACCGAAATATTTTCGCTAAGTCCCTGCACTCCCGGCTTCAAACAGCAGATGCCGCGGACATTGAGCTGTATCTTGATGCCGGCTTTTGATGCTCGGTAGAGCGCCTCGATGATTTGAGGATCGACAAGTGAATTAAGTTTTGCCATTATCGCGGCCTTGTGCCCTTCGAGTTTTCTTCCTGTCTCTCCGTCAATCAATGAAAGAAGCGTTTCGCGCAACCCGATCGGCGCGGCTTCGATTTTTCGGAATCTGCGCGGCTGAGTATTTCCGGTTATTGTATTGAAGAATACGGCCGCATCGTAACCCAAATCCTCATCGGTCGTGAGGTAACTGACATCGCTATAAATCCTCGAAGTAATTTCATTGTAATTACCTGTTCCGAAGTGAACGTATCTGACAATTCCCTGAGGCTCTCTTCGGACAACCATAAGAATCTTTGAGTGAGTCTTCAATCCGCGGATGCCGTATATTATGTTGACTCCGTCGTCCTCTAATTTTTTCGCCCATTCGATATTTCGCTCCTCGTCAAACCTCGCTTTTAATTCCACAATCGCTGTGACGTATTTGCCTTTTCGTGCGGCTCTGCCCAGAGCTGCAACGATTGGGCTGTTAGGACTCGTTCTGTAGAGACACTGCTTTATTGCCAGAACATCGGGGTCATCGGCAGACTCTTCGATAAGCCTTACAATCGGGTCAAAGGAATCATACGGATGAATCAAAAGAATTGGATTTCGAGTGATCGAATCGAACATGCTTTCCTGCGGATCAATATTCGGATGAGGCTGAGGCTGCCATATTTCATACTTCAGTTCATTGAATCCGCCGACATTTGCAATAGTCCGTAACGAGGAGAGTTCGAGCGAGCCCGGAACCGCATACACACCGGAATCCGACACCTTGAGATTTTTCTGGAGCCACGAAACGGTCTGCTTCGTAACGGGTGCGGCAATCTCGATCTTTACCGCGTCGCTTCGTTTTCTGGCGCGAATTATCTCTTCCATCTCTCTGAGCATGTCATCCACTTCATCCTCGTGCAGTCCGATATCTGCATTTCTGATTATCCGAAACGGAACGCATTCCGCTATAGGTTCGCCTGGAAAAATCTTGTCGATAAAACGCATGATTACATCTTCAAGCAGAATGAACTCGTAGCCTGTGCCCGAAGGCAGAGTGATGAAACGATTCATGGATTTACTGAAAGGAATTATCGCAAACTTGGGACGGTCATCGTTGCCTTCTCCGGCTTTGAATCTGACGACAAGGTGGAGAATTCTTCCTGTAATCAGAGGAAAATCCTGTTCGGGCATTACTGCGATCGGCGAGATAACTGAAAAAAGTTCGTCATCGAAAAGCCGTTCGAGATATGAATTATGTTCTGAGGTTAATTCGTTCGGCTTAACTCTTTTTATTCCGGCTTTTGTTAGATTGGGTTCTATAGAATTGAGATAACATTTATATTGGCTTTCCATCATTGTTCGAGTTGTTGAGGCTATCAAATCAAGTTGTTCATCAACGGTCATAGAGGAGATATCGAGCCAATTCTTTTTTTCGGATTTAAGAATCATCAGGCCGCCGACACGAACCATAAAAAACTCATCGAGATTGGATGCGGATATTGCGAGAAACATCAGTCGTTCCAAAAGCGGATTTGACTCGTCTTCAGCCTCTTTCAGGACCCTGTGGTTGAACTCGAGCCATGAAATCTCGCGGTTAAAAAATATTGATTCGCTCATCAAGATTTTACCGTTGGAGCTTTTCTCAACAGAACATTCAGTCCGTAAACATCTTCGAACATGTTTGCTTTTTGCTTCAGACCGAGTTGTTCCAGAGCGATATCGTCTATATCATTTACATAAATCACGAATTTATTGTCATCGACAATGCATTTAATTTCCTGAATTCTCTGACTGTGAGAACGGTCGAGCGCGTCCGCAACTCTGAGTATTGCTGCGAGCTTTGAAACCAGAATTCGCTCGTCCCGATTCAGAAGAATATATCCTTCGTGAGATATCTTAGGCGATGCGCGTCTGTGATACCTTGCTATGATTCCGACCAGAAGATGGTCGCGTCTTCCGAGCCCGAAGATTTCGCTGGATGAAATCAGATACATCGAGTGTTTATGATGACTTCTATTCGAGACGAAATTTCCTATCTCATGAAGAATGCCGGCGAGGTAAAGCAAGAATCCGTGACGAGAATCGAGCCTGTGCTCATTTGACAGCGCGAGAAATATTTTTGAAGAGAGTTCTGCAACATGCCGCGCGTGAGCTTCGTCGAACTCATATTTCTTTCCGATTTCGAGCGCAGAGTTTACAATCTGTTCCGTAAGCTCGGGCGACCACGCTCCGCCTTCGGCAAATTCGATCAGCATGCCGTCGCGCATTGTGCATGCCGCGGCCATAATCTGTTTCGATTTGGCGGCGCGAGCCAGACACAAATAGAACAGCAGTGCAGGCCCGACTGTTTCCGCCTCGGTGTAACTTATTCTGTAACGCTTAACTATCTCGTCGACATTGAGAGTAAAAATTTCGTCGACAAGTTTACTCAACGAAGAGATCTGAATCTTTGCAATATTCTCGGGATTCCAATCTTCAATAATATTCCGAGCCGCGAACCGAGCGTCGCCGCCCATTATCATGAGCTGCGTTGTCTCTTTAAAATCTACACTCTGCTTGATTTGGGTAATAGTTCTGCCGATGTTTTTTTCGAGCAGGTTTCGTATTTTCGTAGTTGAACTTTTTACGTCTTCAACCATTTCAAAAAGTTTTATTGAACCGATAGGAAATGTTTGAGCGAAGGAGACTTTGCCTCCAATCAGGTGCAGAAGCTCTGTGCTGCCGCCTCCGATCTCTGTGACGACAATATCGGCATTTTCACCCAGCAGATTTTTTCCTCTTGCTAGAGTTTGTCTCAGAGCAAGATATGTCAATCTTGTGATCTCAGCTTCATCGATAGGATATATCTGCAGACCCGTTGCAATGTAAACTCTGTCGATTAGTGCTTCTTTGTTCGATGCTTCTCTGACAGCGCTTGTCGCAACAACTCGAATCGATTCCTGCGGAACATGATATTCACCGAGCACTTTGCAAAAACCTTTCAAAATCTGAACACATTCTTCAATGTTAGATTTATTTATGCTTCCCTGAACGAATGTGTTTTTTCCAAGAGCTATCGGCTTCTGCAAGGATTCAATGACCGAGAAGCCGCCTTCGGATTTACTTTGAGCGATTGCCAGTCTTATCGAAGAAGAGCCTATATCGATGACCGCAAACTGATTTGTCATTTTTCTTTTCCTTCGATAACTTCTTTTGCCCACGCCGCCGCACCGAGTGCAGTCGCGTCGTCACCGAGCTTTGCAGTGACTACTTTGAATGTATCGCGAAATGATCGCATAACTGTTTTTTCTGCGGAACTTTTTACCTCTTCGAGAAAGATTCCGGGCATCGCTGAGATCATTCCGCCTCCGAGCAGAATAATTTCTGGAGCGAGAAGGTTTACAGCTATACCGGCGGCTTTGCCGATAAACGCCGCCGCGCGGCGGACAATCTCTTCCACAGTCTTTTCTCCGCGTTCGATTGATCTCGCAATAACTTTGCTTCGGATTTTTTTTAGGTCAGTTCCGGCTTCCTCGAGAATTGAAGGCGCCTCCCCGCGATATGCCGCGGCGGCAATGTTTGAAGCTATTGCCAGTCTTGACGCTACAGCCTCTAAACAGCCCTTCTGACCGCATCCGCAGATCGGACCGGAAGGCATTACGCATAAGTGCCCGATCTCCATGCATGAAGAATTTTTTCCTCGGATAAGTTTGCCCTCATAAACAAATCCGCCGCCAATTCCTGTTCCTGGAAAAATCCCGAGCACTGACCGCGCTTTTTTTGCTGAGCCGCATTTGTATTCTCCGTATGTGCCGGCATCAACATCGTTGGATATTTCGACCTGCACTTTGAATTCTTTTTCTAGAAACTTTTTTACGGGCACGTTCTTCCATCCGAGATTCGGCGCTTCGATAATGCTTCCATCTTCGAGATTCAGCGGCCCTGCGCATCCGACTCCGATCCCTTTGACTTTGTCTTGAGAGATATTCTTCATAACGATCGATATAACTTCGCTCAAGCGCTTCATACCCTCTTCTTTTCCTTCTTGTCCTTTGGTCTTTTTGCGCTCGCTCAATAAAGGTTTGAAGGAATCGCCAAAGAGGGTTGCTTGAATCTTGGTTCCGCCGATGTCGACTCCGATCCAGTAGCTTTTATTCCCGTTCTTCTCGTTCCCGCCCATTTTTTTGCCCTTTCTAAGTCGATTATTTGAACTAAAGTTTATTCTATTCCGTCTTTTGCTGAATGCCAAGAATCAGTTCAATGCGATATTTTGTGTCTCTACATCTTGCTAATTTTTTTTTCCACTCTATAATTCGGGCAGGGTGACAAATTGAGCAAGATTCTTGAATTATTACAGCGCATAGAAACTCCTAATCAAAATCTTTTTGAAGCTCCTGTTTACCAGTCGAACCCTGAATCAAGTCCGTCATTTATTGAACCGATTGAAAATGAGGAGCCGCTTGAATTTGAACCTAAACTTATTCCTATTGCGTCAGGCAAAGGCGGGGTTGGTAAGACAAATATCGCAGTCAGCCTTTCAATTGCTCTGGCTGATAGATTGAAGGAAAAGAATTCCAAAGATGAAGTGATTCTTGTCGATTGTGATTTCGGGCTTCCGAACGCGGACATAATCCTTGGAGTAAAACATAGACGAACGATTGACGATTTCATTTCCAAACGAATAGATTCTCTTTCGTCCGCAGTCTCGCCGACTCAGTATCCAGGGCTCAATTTCCTTTCCGGCTCTTCCACACCATCAATGACGCTGTCTCATTTTCAGTATCAACAGCGTCAGAAATTTTTGCGGAACCTTCGCTCCTTGCGCTCGCGTTTCATAGTCTTGGACCTCGGAGCTTCTGTTCATCTCGAAGTTATAGATTTTTTCTCGATGGTTAATTCGGGCATTGTGATTACGAATCCTGAGCCGACTGCGATGCGCGATTCGTTTCTATTCATACGAGCTACATTGATGAGAAAACTTAAGAAGGAGACCTCGGACATGCCGGTCTCGACTCGACTTCTTGATTCTCTTGAGAATGGCATGCTTGAGATACCTTCCGTTCCGGGACTGCTCAATGAGCTAAAAAAGAGCGGAGAACTTATGGAGTACAAAACGCTCAAGGCAATTCTTAATGCGTTTCGTCCGAAATTGATTGTGAACCGCGCAGAAGATTTCAACGAAGGTTTAGAGGTTGCCAAAAAGATGCGCGACTCGGCGCGTCGTGAGCTTGGCATAGAAATAACTTTTCTCGGTCCGGTTCTTCAAGATGCGTGTGTTGTCAAATCTGTTAAGGAAGCGGCGCCGTTCGTGAAGAGATATCCCGATTGCGATGCTTCGCATTGGGTTAGAAATATTGCTCAGAGAGTTGAAGAGAATACTGATTTTGAAATCGAGCGAAATTATTTTTCTTTCGGCTCTTATTTAAAGCGACTGTTCGGCAAAGGCAGTTCCTCTGCTCTGAATACCGCGGCGGCACTATAAAAGAAGAAAGGAAAGTTTGAATGTATAAAGATTATTTTGGTTTGAAAGATGAACCGTTCAGAATGACTCCGGATACAAGGTATCTCTTCAAGTCAAATCGCTATGAAGAAGCTCTTGCGTCGCTTCTGTATGGAATAAAGGAGAGAAAAGGTTTCATCGTGATAACGGGAGAGATCGGGACGGGCAAGACTACGCTCTGCAGATCACTTCTCAATCAGCTCGGCTCTGATACTAAAACGGCCGTAATACTCAATCCGAGCCTAAATAAGTCGGAACTGCTCCATGCGATAATCGACGATTTAAATATCGATATGAAGATCAAAAATCCTTCTCAAAAGGTTCTTCTCGATACGCTGAATCTTTTTCTTATTTCAGAGGCGAGGCTGGGAAATCCTGTCGCAGTGATTATTGATGAGGCGCAGAATTTAGAGCCGGAAGTTTTAGAATCTATTCGAATGCTGTCGAATTTGGAGACTGAGCAGGAAAAATTGCTCCAAATAATTCTTGTCGGTCAGCCTGAACTTAACGAAATTCTGAAACTTCCAAAAATGGAACAGCTTCGACAGAGAATAGCTGTAAGATATCATATTACTCCTCTTGAACGCGGTGAAATTCTGAATTACATAAAGCATAGGCTCGATGTTGCGGGAAACGAGAACTGCGTCGAATTTCAGCCTTCTGCCATTGAAGCGATCGCCCGATATACGAGAGGAACTCCGCGGCTAATAAATATTATTTGCGACAAATGCATGCTTGCGGCTTACGCGTGTAAGACAAAAGTTATTGACGGTGAACTAGCTCTGAAAGCGATCATGGATCATGAAGGACCGGCTTCGGGCTCAGAAGGGCTTTCAGAGCAAGCGCTCGGAAATGTTTTGTGTGAAGATAAAACTGAAGCAACTGATTATGCTCGGGTGAAAAGGGCAAACCTTAAATCCGCCGTTGCCGCGGCTCTTATTGCTTGTGTTGTTTTACTGATTGGAATCGGAACCAGAAAGACTCAACAGCCGCTGAATACTGCGAATGAAAATAAGAATGAAATTGCGACTGACGTGCAGGAAAAGATTTTGGAGACTGCTCCTGCCGAGAATAAAACCGATGAGGTTTTGAATGAAGTCTTGAGGATATGGGGCGTGAAGTCAGACGGAGCAAAAACTATTGAATCTGCTGGAATGACAGGAATCAAAATTGTTACGAATCTTTCAACTCTTTCGAAAATAGGATTGCCTGCTCTGATTGATGATGAGGCAGGGCCAAGACTACTGATAGGAGCCAGTCCTACAAGTTTTGAATTTTTCGATTCCAAGCTTGATTCAACTCAATTTCCTAATCGAGTTTTTAAAGTTGCAAGAATTAGCGAAAACGAATCGATATTAGTTTCTGCTGTTATTCCTTTGCCGTCTCATTTAGCTCTTCCAGCAAACCCTGCGGCAGATCCGCGAGTGTCCGAATTTTTGAGTGCGGCTATGAATAGGACCAGAGGTTTAGTAAGATCTGATCCTTCAAATGTGATTCTTTTTCAAAAAAGTATTGGCATTCCTGCGGACGGCATTGTTGGACCTTTGACATGGTGCGCACTTGTGAAACGCTCCAACCATGATTTTCCGGGACTGACGAAATGAGTATCATTCACGACGCGTTGAAACGTAGAGATGAGGAGATGTCTGCGGTTCAGCACGAACAGGTTGAAGAGCAGGAAGAACATTTTTTTATCGAAGAGCAAATACCCGCGTGGGTGCCTGCAGTATTGGCTGTAGGCGGAATTGCGCTAGCCGCGATATTGACATATCTTCTGACTAAACCTCGAGACATAACAGTGATTGTGCCGCCTTCCGAGAAAAATATTTCTTCGCGGCAAATTACTGCTGAATACCCGCAACTTAATCCTGTGCTTGGAGAATACACGAATCCGAATGAAAATATGCGAGATGTTTCTTCATTGCCGCAAACGAGGTTAACTCCTTCATCGCTTCAGAATACCGGGCTTGCGGCTCCGATAATTCAGGATGCTCAATTGAGAAATGGAATTCCTCAGCCGGTGGAACAAACTCCATACATAGAGGATTTCAGAGACATCCCGGTTTATCATGGAACAGAATTGAGTAATCCAAATGAATTGCCGCCGAATGCAGTCACAATTGAGATGGCGGAGGGCCGAGTGGAAAGTGTTTTCGGCGCGGCAAGAATCAATGGAGCGTCTGCTGTTCCGGGCGGCTCTTTGCAGGTAGGTTCGGAGATCTCTACGGATGCTGACGGCGGCACTGCTCTGGCATTTGACCATGCCAACATCGAATTGGCTCAATCGAGCAATGCAAGAGTCACGAGGCTTGAGAGGCAGTCAAAACCAAACGGAGAGGTTTCGGAGGAAGTGACGTTACATTTGGTTTCAGGGACTGCTAAAGCGCTTGTTCGACCCGGAAAAGGTTCTGTTTTGATATCGACAAAAAATGTTACTGCGACTTCTTCAAGCGGAGCCTTTACTGTCACAACAAAAGAGGATGGAAGTGTCAGTGTCAGGGGACAGGGCGGAACAGTCAGATTAGTTCCTACATCGAATCCTGATGCATCATACATTTTGAACGGCAACGAGAATGTTGAGTTCCGCGACGGAAAGTGGCATAAGATGAATGATGAATAATGAATGCTACGCATGCATATTCAGCTGCATCTTGACAAAATTATCGGAGTGTGATTTACTTATTATTAGTTCAGTGATCATCTTAGGAGAGACAAATGGACGCAAAAGATTTTGTTGAAGCTTTACGAAAAGTACTGGTTGATGTGCTGGTTCCTGAGATTCGTGATGTTCGTACAGAGATACAAGAACTGCATAGTGAGATGGACAAACGTTTTGCTGAGATGGACAAACGTTTTGCAAAGATGGATGAACGCTTTGCAAAGATGGATGAACGCTTTGCAAAGATGGATGAACGCTTTGCACGCATGGATGGTAAGCTTGACATTCTTATCGAGAGGGATAGAAGGTTTGATGAGGTTTTGAGGTTAGATGTTCGTCTTGAAGTTCTTGAAAAAAAAGTAGAAAAATTAATCGCCGCGTAAAATAGGAACCGTCCCCATTTTCACTGAATCAATAAATGCTTTAACCTTTGAGTGATCCTTTTTTCCAGGTGCATTTTCAACTCCACTCGCTACATCTACACCCCACGGCTCAAACTGCTTTATTGCGCCTGCGACATTTTCCGGAGTCAGACCGCCTGCTAAGATGTAAGGTCTTTTTACCTTACAAACAAGTTCTTTTGAAATTGCTCTGCCTGTTCCTCCATACATTCCTTCAACATGAGCGTCCAATAGAATCATACTGCCCGGCCATGATTCAATTTCATCTATATCTTCTTCACTCCCGAACTGAAATGCTCTGATAACTCTAACTCCGTTTACTTCGATCTCTTTGCTCCACTCTCCATGAATTTGAACGGCAGACGGTTTTAAAACTTTGATACATTCGGATAAAAATTCTAGTTCTGGTTCTACAAATACCAAAACAATTTCGGGAAGCAAAACCATTTCTTTTCGAGAATCATGTAAAAGTTTGGCGGCTTCTTCGAGTATCACGCTTCTAGGCGATTTATTCCAGAGATTGATGCCAAGAAGATTCGCTCCGGCTTTGGCGGAAAAAAGCAGATCTTCTTTAGTAGTGATTCCGCATATTTTTATTTTTGAATTCATCTTCTGATGTTATGACAACTTGAAA
>PEWQ01000171.1 GCA_002780065.1 Candidatus Hydrogenedentes bacterium CG07_land_8_20_14_0_80_42_17 | reverse complement strand
TATTATAACTCGTCTTGGATGCACAGGCGCTACGCGTCAATGGACGTCACGCGTCAATGGACGCCACGCCTGTGCTTGCTCTTCCGCACGTGCCTCCTATTGTATTACGATTTGCAAGTTAGAGGCGAAAGCGATTCTGCTTTTAGAAGAGAATTAAGCTCATCAAATTTCATCGAGCCTTGCTCTCCTATCTTACGCCTTCTTACGGAGACCTTGCCTTCATTCATATCACGCTCTCCAATTACAATCATGAACGGAATTTTAGAAAGTTCTGCAGTCCGAATTTTTTTTCCTATCTTCTCAGCGCCAAAATCCGTTGCTACTCTAAATCCTGATGATAGCAGTTTTTCCGAAATTTCTTTTGCATATTCAATCGCCTTATCGGATACGGTGAGAATCGTCGCCTGAATCGGAGCAAGCCAAACAGGAAAGTCGCCGGCATAATGTTCTATCAAGCATCCAAAAAAACGCTCGATAGAACCCAGTAAAGCGCGGTGAATCATGTAAGGTCGTTTTGCCTTTCCATCTTCACCTATATATGTCATATCGAATCTTTCAGGCAGATTAAAATCAAACTGAATTGTCGAGCACTGCCATTCACGTCCCAAAGCATCTTTGATCTTTAAATCAATCTTAGGCCCGTAAAAAGCTCCTCCACCCTTATCAATCTCAAAATCCAATCCCTCGACGCGCGCGGCATCACATAGCGCAGACTCGGCTATCTCCCAATCCTCAGGCTTTCCCGCAAATTTTTCGAGCGGCTTCGTAGCGATATAAGTTGCAAACTCAGTAAAGCCGAAAGCTTTCAGCATCGAGAGACAAAATCTCACAACTCTTCTCACCTCTTCGTTCACTTGATCAGGTCTGCAGATGATGTGAGCGTCATCTTGAGTAAATCCCCGAACTCTCAAAAGTCCGTGAAGAACTCCAGACCTTTCGTAACGATAAACCGTGCCAAGCTCCGCAGTTCGAATAGGAAGTTCCCTGTACGACTTCATACCGGACTTATAGATATGAATATGAAACGGGCAGTTCATAGGTTTCACATAATATTCCTGCCCTTCTATATCCATCGGAGCAAACATATTTTCTTTAAAGAAATCCAAGTGCCCAGATGTCTGCCATAATTTTGAGCGGCCGACATGCGGAGTATAAACCAACTGATAGCCGCCCTTTTGATGACAATCCCGCCAATAATTTTCAATAACCAATCTTATCGCGGCGCCCTTCGGATGCCACAATACCAATCCGCCTCCGACTTCCTCTTCAATCGAAAATAAGTCGAGGGTTCGTCCCAGAACCCTATGGTCGCGTTTCTTGGCCTCTTCAAGTTTTCGAAGATATTCATCAAGTTCTGATTTTTTTCGCCACGCAGTACCGTAAATTCTTTGGAGCATCTGCCGCGACTCGTCGCCGCGCCAATAAGCTCCGGCTATTTTTAATAATTTGAAAACTTTTATCCGGCCTGTTCTGTCAAGATGCGGGCCTCGGCAAAGGTCAGTAAAAGTATCTTGAGTATAAGTCGTTAATTCCACATCAGCCGGCAAATCACGAATCAATTCGAGTTTATAAGGATCGTTCTTGAAGAATTCATTTGCCTCTTCTCTGCTCAAAGTTTTTCTTACAATCTGAAAGTCCGCCGCAATTATTTCCGACATTCTCTTTTCAATTTTCTCGAGGTCCTCAGGCTGAAAAGTTTTTGATAAATCAAAATCATAATAAAAGCCATCTTCGATAGTAGGACCTATCGCAAAGAGCGTATCCGGAAATATATCCCGGACTGCTTGAGCCATAACATGCGCGGCAGTATGCCTGACCAGTTCCAATTCTTCGGGCTCGCCTTCAAAGAAAAATCTGAAAGCTCCGTCAGAAGTAATCGGAGTCTGCATATCTATTATTCGTTTGTCGACAACAGCTCCAAGCGCCTTCTTGAATTTCGGCGGCATTCCTTCTTTCTCTGCAATCATTCGCGGAGTTATAAAATCAGAGAACTCGGATACACGGCCGTCAGGAAAAGTCAGTTGAATAGACATATCTTTTATATTTCAGAACCGGAAGGAACTATCGCTCTCCGAGGAATAATCGTAATTCCATCTCTAATATAATAAAATTCCCCATCGCGGTCAGGCTCATTTTCATGGCGCCGTATTCTTACTCCACTGCCGATTCGCGCGCCCTTATCAATGATTACCCGTTCAATTAAACAATCCTGTCCGACACCGATATCGGGAATATCTTTTCTGCGATTCTCCTCGCGTTCATTCTTTCCTTCCATAAAATCTGCTCCCATCATAAAAACGTCTCGAAGAACAGAATTATTTCTGATAACACACCTATCCGAAAGAAGGCATCTATGAATAACGCATTGTTCAAGAAATCCTCCTTCAGAAACAAGCGAATGATCGATAGTGCATTGCATTATTTTAGTCGGAGGAAGAAATCTTGGACGAGTGTAAATCGGAGCGCTAGGGTCGAAAAAATTAAACTCGGGATTGCGGTCCAAAAGGCTCATATTCACCTTGTAAAAAGCGTCTATAGTTCCAAGGTCCTCCCAAAAGCCCGTAAAAGGAAATGCAAACATTTTAAAATGTTCAATATTGGAAGGCATAACTTCTCTGCCAAAATCGACCATCGAATTTCCAAGAAGTATTCTCTTCAATACATCTGCATTGAAAAAATAGATTCCCATGTTTGCCATGTAGTTTCTGTCTTCGTTAACCGTGAATCCGAAACGAGCAAGCATTTCAGGATCTGTCTTCATTTTGTCCAACAGCTCATCTTCTTTAGGCTTCTCGACAAAATCTTTAATCTTCAAATTATCATCAACATGTAATAAGCCCATGTGTTTAGCTCTGTCTCTGGCAACAGGGTTGACGCAAATAGTGACATCAGCCTTGCGCTCAATATGAAATTCCGCAAGATCCATGTAATTCATTCTATAGAGCTGGTCGCCTGAAAGAATGAGCACATACTCCGGATCAAAAGCAAGAATATATCGCAAATTTTGTCTCACAGCATCAGCAGTTCCTTGATACCAATTTGTATTTTCTGTAGTCTGCTCTGCAGAGCGGATAGTGCAGAAACCGTCAGAGAAATTATCAAAGCGGTAGGTTCTCTCAATATGCCTATGCAATGATGATGTATTGAACTGAGTCAAAATATTAATCTTTTTCAGGCCCGAATTAATGCTGTTCGAGATTGGAATATCTATCAGCCGATATCTTCCGCCTATAGGAACCGCAGGTTTACACCTGTCTTTTGTGAGTGGAAAAAGCCTTACGCCCTGTCCACCTCCCATAATAACGGCAACTATTTTTTTCTGGAGCATAGTTATGATGATACAAAGTTTTTGAAAGTAATCAATTGAAAATTTATTCATGAAGCTGATATAGTTCAAGTGAGGTTTGAAAATGAGCGATCAGAAAACAGCACAGGTCTTTCGAGCAGGCGAGAGAATAGTGACCGAAGGCGAAACCGGAAATAATATTCTAATTCTGATGAAGGGTGAGGTTTCGGTCTGGCGAGGAAAAACTGAGCTTGGCAGAGTTCGCGGGCAAGGTGATATTCTTGGTGAGCTCGCTTCTTTGACCGGAAAGCCAAGATCGGCGTCAATAATAGCAGTCACAGATGTTGAAATGCTTTCTGTTAAAGTAGAGTTTCATACGTTTTCTAAAATGCATCCCGAAATACTTGAGAAGATCGACTCCACAATTAAATTCAGATTCGAGATTGCCGGTAATAAAACAAATTTTTATTGTAAAATTGCCGCTCAAGCCAGAAGTCTTATTTTGTACGAAGCATTATTGAATAAAGAGATACAAAAATCAGGAAAACTCCAAAAGGATAAAGAGAACCAAATAATAAAAAAAGTCAGAAAAATTCTCGACGAAGAATTCGAACTGCATCAGACAGATGAAGACCCTCGAATTCTCAAAAAGATTGCCGACACTCACGGAATATTAACCGATTATTCGATCGAATTGCAGAAACAAGTTTGGACGGACGAATCTCTTTATAATCGTTTCAACGAAATTAATGACAGCTTCAAGATTTCAAACATTAATAAAGGGCTTACTGCAATTCGTGAGCGAGCAAAATTAACAATGGAAATGATTGACCTCCTAAACGAATTTGAAAATACTCCGGGTGCGCAAAAGCATATGGACATAGCAAAACTTGAGGAAATAATTCCTTTCGAAGCCAGAGCAAAAGCGCTTTACGAGGTTGTAAAAAACAAATCCGAAGATAAAGATGTTGAGACTTTGTCTTATCTCAACAAAAAAGTTCAAGAGACAATTGAAAAACAGAAACTCGCTTCAGGCAGTGGTAATGTGCTCGTAAGCCGCTCTGCAAAAGAACTGAAAGTTCTCACACTTTATGAAGAAGAGCTTCGCAGAATTATGGACGTTTCTGAAACACGTTCTACCTTTGTAGATCTCATGCCGGTGAGCAGATAGAATGAACGTTCCTGCCGAAACACTTTTATTAAAGCCCGGACAAATTATCATTCGTGAAGGTGACATCAGCCGCGAACTGTTCGTTTTACTTTCAGGAGAATTGACGGTCACATGCGGAGGTAAAATGCTCGGCAGGGTCACTAGCGTCGGCGAAGTTGTCGGCGAACTCGGAGCATTAACAGGGCATGCTCGAACAGCTTCAGTATCCGCAAAAGCGCCTTCAGAAGTTCTTCTGGTGCGTCAGTTGAACAATTTAAATATCGAGCGCATGCCGAGCATCATTGAAAAGATAAATTCGGCTATAACTCGCAGGTTCTACATCGTCTTCAACAAAACTCAGATGTATAAGACAATTACATCTACTTTGAGGCGGTCATTATTGCAGCAAACATTGAGGGAGGAGACGGAAGCAAAACGCAAACTGGATAATTCAAGCGATTCTGATTTGAGCATCATACGTCATCAAATCAGACAAAGAATCGATGAAAGGATCGCGCTCTATCCCGACCTCGATGATCCAAAGGTAATAGAAAAGATCGCTCAGGAATATGACGCTCTCGATAAATACCGGGAAAAAGTCGCAGAAAAGCCATGGCTCGATGATTCTTTGATAATTAGATTGAGCAATGTCGAAAGCAAATGGAAATTACTTGAAGGGCAGGAAGGGATAAAATATCTTTCGCCAAAAGCTGAAGTAGTGATAGAGGCGCATCAGTTGCTGATGGAGTACGAAAGAATGCCTGGAATACGAAAAGAGATGGACTTATTAAGAATGGAAGGCATTGTTCCATTCAAAGCAAAACTGGAAACTTTGAAGTCGGTTTATTTTTCAAAACATCTTGAAGAGATCGACGAAGAAAGGCGAAGAATTTCACTCGAACGAAAATTCAAGCTGACTATTGACGGAGTAAAAGCCGATTCAGGAAACGATTTAGTTATGTTGTATCAAGCCGCTCGTGAGCTTGGAATAGAAGATGAATACGAAGAGCAGATAAAAAATCTCGTTGCCATGTCCGAGTCTGGAACCCACTTTGTAGACATATCAAGTTCTGTAGTAGAGCACGATAAGTTCACTGAAAGCTGAATAGAGATTAATATTTTCGATTTTGAGCGGTAGCCAAGGCTAACCAAAAAGTAGTATTTTGTAATTGCAATGTTATTTATTTGAAATTGCAAATTGGAAAGTGCAAATTGAAAATTTTATTCTTCCAATTTTCTTTTTTCAATTATTTCATAC
>PEWQ01000156.1 GCA_002780065.1 Candidatus Hydrogenedentes bacterium CG07_land_8_20_14_0_80_42_17 | reverse complement strand
GTACCGTTGCCGTTGTTTTTTCATGCTGTCCTCCTCCTAAGATTCGGCGATTTTACCACCTTAACGGCGTGTCCAGTTTTTGGGGTACACTTCACAACATCATCGACAGCGCTATCGGAGCAGAGAGAACGGTTTATGCGGGAGTCATGAGACTTGCGTATCTAAAAAGTCTTGCAGGCAAATATTCTCTTGCCGCGGAACTTTACAATAGAGCGGCGGAACTGGAACCGAATGCGGTCGAGCCGTTATTATATCTTCAGTATCAGTATATTCTTTTGGGCGACTGGCAAGGGCTTGAGCAATCGGCGAATAAAGCCTTGAAGAATGATTCGAACAATTACCTATCTATGACGAGACTTGCGTATTCTTATTATCAGCGCGGACAATATGGAAGGGCTCGTGAAGCATACTTAAAGGTACAGCAGCTTTATCCTCTGGATTTGGATGCAATGGTGATGGTGGGCTGGTCAAATGCGCTTTCGAATCATAAGAGCGAAGCTAAACGGAATTTCAGAAAAGTGCTGATGCTTGCGCCTCAAAATAAATCTGCAAAGGAAGGCTTAGCTTTCGCAACCAGATAAATACGAACCACGAATGAAGAAAAATAAAAAAGGACCGCGAATGGACAATAATTATTTAATTTTTTATTAGTGCGAATTTGAGTTCATTAGTGATTCATATTTTTTTCTGCAGGTGTCAGGCTCTAGAAAAAATTCCTTGCTATTCGTTTTACTAATTGCTATTGTCTACTCAATAAATTTAATTCCGCTCCCGCTGAATGTGGGAGCTCTTCGATTGAAGATCGAAGATCCGAGGAGGTAAGGTATGGAAGAAACAGTATTCCCCGGCACAGATATAGGTGCCGATGTTCAGGCTGAACCGGCAGAACCTATCGAAAAGATAGAAGATGCCGCAGTTGCAGAGGCAGTTGCGGATAATGATGTCGCTGTGGTTGAAAAAGCTGTTGTAATCCCAATTCAAGATGGCTTTCGCAGGTATGAAACTTTAATGATTCTCCCTTCACGATATGAAGGCACTGCGTTTGACGAGATCATTAAAGAGATACATAAAGTAATGGAATCCAACGAAGCTAAAATTGTGAGAACGGATTTGATGGGACGTCGCGCTCTTGCATATACGATTCAGAAGCAGAAGGACGGAGTTTATGCGAACGTGGTTTTCGATGCTCCGCCGTCAGCGGTAAAATCGGTTGAGCGCGGTTTGAAATTGCACGGTTCAATTATCAGATTTCTTACAACGGGGGCGATCGAATGAGCGATTACAATCGAGTAATAATGATGGGCAGACTCACTGCGAAGCCGGAACTGAGATATACTCCAAGCGGCGATGCAGTCACGACATTGCGTCTTGCGACATCTCGACGCTATAAGACTAAAAGCGGAGAAGACCGTGAAGATACATGTTTTATTGATGCGAGTGTCTGGCGCAAACAAGCGGAGACATGCTCAGAGTATCTAGTCAAAGGTCAGAAAGTTTTAGTCGAGGGTAGCTTAGTTATGCGGCAGTGGGAAACTTCTTCGAAAGAGAAGCGAACCAATTACGAAATTCAGGCGTCAAGGGTTTTATTTATGGAGAAGCCGCGAAATGCGAGCTCAGCATCGTCAGACGAGAAGGTATCCGGAGGCGAACTGCCGCCGCCGTCTGAAGATGAAGAAGAAATTCCGTTTTGAAAGAGGCAGGAAGAATGAATCAGTATAGAAATAATGATGAAGAAAGAAATTCGTCGCCGCACGAAAACAATCGTCTGAGACCGACTGCGCTTTCAGGTAAACGCAGGCGCAAGAAGATATGCGCGTTTTGCAAAGATAAGTTGGACAAGGCGATTGATTACAAACAGGCTGACAGGCTGAAAAGGTATCTGACTGACAGAGGAAAGATAGTTCCTCAAAGAATTGCAGGAACTTGTGCGAAACATCATCGCGAACTTTCCACAGTTATCAGAAGAGCTCGGACGATGGCTCTCATGCCTTATGCAAGCGCCGGTGAACGAAGTGAGCACAGACACAGAGATAGAGACAGAGATGGAGACCGAGAAGGCGGCAGGGATAGAGGCAGAGGCAGGGATGGCGGCAGAGAACGCATGGGCAAGGAACTCGATTGAGGTGGAACTATGAAAGTCATATTGCAGGAAAGTTTAGATAATCTTGGAATGATCGGGGATGTCGTCAATGTAAAAGACGGGTATGCACGCAATTATCTTTTTCCACAAAAAAAAGCGGTAATTGCAACTCCGGACGAACTTCGAAGGCTTGAATTCAGACGCGACAAGATTGATAAACTGAAAGTAGCGGAACTTGAGGCGGCTCGACAGTTTGCAGAACGAATCAAGGAAATATCTGTGACCAAGTCTATGCGTGTCAGCGAAGAAGGAAGTCTTTACGGGTCGGTTGGCATTTCTGATATAGCTGAACTTCTTAAGGCGGCGGGACATGAGATTGATAAGAAGCAGGTACTTTTATCAGAACCGATTAAAGCGCTTGGAAGCTTCACTGTGCCTGTCAGACTGCATCCTGAAGTGACTGTTGATATTAAAGTATCTGTGGTGGAAGAGAAGACCGAGTAACAAGTGCCAGGTCCGAAACTCGACTGAAAGGGGACGCAATTATGTCAGTTGTGCCCAGCGCTGTTGAGGCGGAACGGGCTGTCATTGGAGCTATACTTCTTGACAATCAAGTTGTTAATACCGCCTTGGATCTTGTCAGCGCCGCAGAATTTTATCGCGATTCGCACAGAATAATTTATCAGTCCATACAGGAATTGTCGGCTGACAATAGAGCAATAGAGTTAGTGACTCTTGCCGATCACTTGAAAGCAAGAGGAGAGCTCGATCGAATCGGAGGTCTTTCCGCTCTGGGCGAAATGGCCCGCGAGACCGCAAGCGCGGCAAATATCGAGGCGCACTGCAAGCTGATTCGCGAAAAAGCGCAATTACGCAGATTGCTTGATGCGGCTGAACGTATCAAACAAAACGTAGCATCCAGTTCTCAACCGACAGAAGAGATATTAGAGGAAGCAGAGCGGGAAATTTTTCAAGTTGCAACTCAGAAAAATTTTAAAGAACCGGTTCTTGTAAAAGATATCATCACCGGAGTATTCGACAAAATTCAGGAACTCTCTGAACTGAAAGGCCGGCTGACGGGAGTAGGAAGCGGCTATCCTGATCTTGATGACAAAACCGCAGGTTTTCAAAAATCTGATTTAATAATTCTTGCAGGAAGACCTTCGATGGGAAAGAGCGCTTTAGCTCTTAACTTTATTGAGAATGTAATATTGAATGAAAAACTTCCCGTGGTTTTATTCTCGCTTGAAATGAGCGCCCAATCGGTCGTAATGAGGCTTTTGTCTTCAATATCCAAGGTTTCATTTGAGCGAATCAGAAAAGGAAAAGTTTCTTTGCAGGAACAAGCAGATCTTGCAAAAGCGGCGAATCGTCTTTCAAGAGTTAAATTTTTTATAGACGATTCATCGAATTTGACTCCGCTTGAAGTGCGTTCCCGTTGCCGCAGATTAATTTCTCAGACTGGGCCGCTCGGCTTGGTTGCTGTTGACTATCTTCAGATGATGACCTCGAACAAAAGGTCGGATAATAGGGTCCAGGAGGTTTCGGAAATTTCTCGCGCGTTGAAAAGTGTTGCGAGAGAACTCGACGTTCCGATGCTGGTTCTTTCTCAACTCTCTCGGGCACCGGAGCATAGAAAAGATTTCAGACCTCAACTTTCGGACCTTAGAGATTCAGGAGCGATCGAGCAGGACGCGGATATAGTTGCATTTATTCACAGAGAAGACTATGCAGGCCGCGGAGGTTCCGGCGCAGGCGGCGAGGCGGAATTATTAATCCGCAAGCATCGAAACGGTGAGACCGGAATGATTCCTCTAGTTTTCATTGGAGAACTGATGAGATTTGAATCCGCGGCACGAGATGAATACGCGGCAGAAGAGACGAAAGTTTATGATGCGGCAGAAGAATAAAAATTTATCCGATGAAATTGTATTCGCTGCAGTCGAAAATTTTAAACCTCTACTGATGCTGTTATGATAATTTTTGCTCTCGAAAATTT
>PEWQ01000002.1 GCA_002780065.1 Candidatus Hydrogenedentes bacterium CG07_land_8_20_14_0_80_42_17 | reverse complement strand
TGTCGATGACTTGACGGGAATTCCTGCTAATAGCAAACCGCCCGGCTTTAAAACTCTGACTGTTTCTTTCAAAACCGAGTCCAATTGCTCAAAATGCTCAAAGACACTGATCGCCACTGCCATATCGAACGAGCCGCTCGCAAACGGAAGTCTGACTACATCCGCTCGAGCAAAACCAATATTGCACGAGTCACTATAAGTATTCTTAATTTCTCGTAAGCTTGACAGTTCATCATGAATATCAATCGCAGTAATTTGATCCGCAAACTCAGCCAGAGAAGGTATCATAACTCCGCTTCCAGTGCCTATTTCCAAAATTCTTCTAAAACCTGTGTTCGGAATCAGTTCGAGACAGCGCTCAATTCTCGTCTGATAAAAATAGCCGACAATGGGTTTGTAATAAAGAAGTATCGGATCATCATCGCAAGTCTGGCGCACCAGCCGCCTGTCCGGAAGTTTAAATCTTTTCATAAATATCTAGCTCGCTCTGATAATAATGATAACGGTCAGTCAATACCGACGTATTGGAAAATTTCTTAATCAAACGAAAACTACCTGAAATATTTTTAATATCAAGTTCTGAACCGTGATCATAATTAACCATTACCAAGTATTTCGCCGTTTCAGGTTCTTTGCAAGCCAAAAAACGTTCAAAAGCAAAATACGGAGTATTGAATGGAGCCCACCTTCCGCTGGGCGCCGAAACATAAATCCTCGAGCCCTCAGGAATGTGACTGTTAATCCACGTGCCGGCATTTACTCGAGTAGAAGTTTCATCGGAAGAGTCTCCTGCTAAATTAAGTAATATTTCAGACGCTCGTACAATTTGAAATGCAATTACGAGGCACAAAGTCAAAACAGCAAGCTTTCGCCATTCGGTTTTTTTCAAATACATCCACATCAAAAAACCTGCCAGGACAAATATGTAGCAGTAATAGCGAGCCCATAAATAGTTATTGCTTACAAGCCTCAGAGCGGAGCTAAAGAAGAGGTGATGAATAATAATGACTGCCGCAATTCTCTTTTCAAAACCGGAGCCAATCAGAATAGCTCGAATCGTAAGCGCAGAGATCAAAATGAAGCCTGGCAAGCCTGTTGCGAAAATAATTATCCGAGTCGCATTCAAATAATCCGAATTGCCGACAGCAGGCTTAGCCGAAAAATAGTAATCATAAATTCGCATAGGATAAAAAATAGCAGTTCGAAATTCCAACAGATAATGATTATTAAATATCAGAAACCCTGCGCTCAAAAATAAAATTGCAATCAATAATTTTCTGATGTGCTTCCGTTTAAAAGTTATCAAGAGTAATAATACAAAGATCGAGGCATTAAGAATTCCGGCAACAGCGGCGCCGGCAAATAGAGAGCTTAGATAAAAATCATAAATAGTCTCAGAGGTATGATAGCGATAAAGAAAATAAAGCGATAAGAGAATGAGAGGCAGAACAAAAGCATGAGGTTTTATAATATGATAATACTCGACAATTATCGACGACGATAAGACAAAAGCCGCAGAGAGATGCCATGCGAAGGCATCTGCCGCCGACATTTTTTTTCCAAAATAATAGTAAAGTAGAATAAAGAAGAATAAGTTTATCAGCATAAGTCCGCGGCCAATGCGGTATAACGAGTGAAACTCCAAAGGATTAAGCAGATACTCCTTAAGTGTTAATATTTTTGTGGTTCCAATCCAATCACAAGTTTTAATTACAATGCCCAGAGGAATTAGAAATGTATTACCGTATTCCATTGAATAAGTATTAAAGTTAAATTGACCGGGTTTCATACGTGATAATGCGAGCAAAACATAGTATTCATCAGGTTCATGGGTGTATAAGAGAAAACGCCGCATACGGCGATTAGCAGTCTCTTCATCCGAACCGAAAACTTTATATGTGGAATCTTCCGATCCTATTTTTCTCTGAAATTCTTCAGATGATTCTTCGGCAATCTCTGTCAATCTTTCGTTGGAAACATTTAATAATTCCAATTTTTTTTGAGTCAACAATCCCCATTGATTTCCGCAAAGCATAATTGCAATCAAGCTCATTAAAAAAATAAGAAGAATTATTTTTTCCGACTTTTTCATCTTATTAGTTAAATACCAACTTTACTTTTCGGTCAGAACTCTGTGCCACGCGCGAATTAATTCCTCCATTGAAGATGTTAGCTCTTTGTTTCTCCGCGCCATGACTCTGCGAGCAGTCTTAATTACTGACTCAATCTCGGCGGGCTCATTGCCGAAACGAAATGACTCTACACTTTTCGGAGTTATTCCATCGGCAATAATATTCGAACAGATTCCAAATATCGAACCGGTATTCAAAGCAGCTTGAATTCCGATCTTCGTGTGGTCGCCTATAATCTGTCCGAGATAGTTCAGCCCTGTTCCTTCTCCATCAATCCTGATTTCACCATAAGTATTTTTCAAGTTCGAGCCTGCTGCGCCTGCTCCGATGTTCACCCATGAAGCAGCAACTGAATGCCCGAGAAAACCATAATGCTGTTTATTGGAATACGGAAAGAATACTGTTGAATTGAGTTCTCCTCCAACCCTGCTCCCTTCATTTATCGCCGAGGCGCGAATTGCAGAATGAGATTTTACAACCGCATTGCGTCCGATCACCGCCGGTCCTGAAATAAAAACAAACGGTTCGATCTTTGCTCCGTCACAAATAGCAATAGGCCCTCCAGACCTATCGAAAACCGCGTTTGGAGGCGGTTCAGTATCTGCTCCGTTTTTAATTTCAAATTCAGCATCGTCATTCAGCAGTAAATGCAGATACCTTATTATATCCCAAGGCTTGTCGATAAAAGCGGCGGAGAGCGGACGTCTTGGAAGTCCAACAGCAGATGCTTCTGGATTTTTCGGGTCGAATTTCACAGCACGTGAAGCGCCTAGTCTGAGAAAAACAATTCGGTCGCCATCAACTCCAACCTCTTCAGATCCATCGATTGCAATTGGAGAGCGCGGAACAAAATTTGAAGGGCAAAAAAGTCCCGGACCGAATGGACGATCCGCAGTAGGTTCCGGAATATCTATAGAGCCTTTTCGTTTCTTCGCAATAACTTTCGCTTTGCAGATAAAAAGATCTTCGAACCTTTCACGTATCGTTCTCGCTCCGACATAGATATCGCATTGAAACCGCAAGATATCTAGAGGGCTCAGATCGCAATCCGTTTCGTATAAATATAAATTCTTCGAGTTCACTAATTTTTTCTCGTCAGCGTATATTCAACAAGCTCATTGAGATTATCCGTATTAGTTTTCAAATCTTTCAACGCGGTTCTAGCCCGTTCAGCATAACGTTCAGCAACTTGATAAGCCTTATCTAAATAACCTCCGTCGGAAATAATTCCGGCCAACTCGTTCATATCTCCGTTTTTTGCGGTCTCAATAAGTTTTCTCGCTTTTTTGTAATCATCTTCCATAAAAATCAAAAGTGGCAGAGTAAGCTTTGATGAGCGAATATCAGCCAGCAAATCTTTTCCCAAATCCTTCTGTTCTGCGTTCCAATCGAGAATATCGTCAACAATCTGAAATGCCATTCCGAATTCATGTCCAAAAACTCGAACTGCATTCCGTAATTTATCCGAAAGGATTGCAGAATTATTTTCTGTTCCAAGCACTGCACCGGACTCGGCGGCAGATTGAAAGAAAAACGCCGATTTTCTAGAAATAGAATGGAGATATTCAGGCACAGTAGGTTCCAATTCTTTAATCGCGATCAATGTCTGCTCAGTCTCGCCCTCGACCATTCCGATAGCTCCTTCAATTACAATATCCATTACGCTGGAAACATCAGAATGTAGAAAGTGGTGAAAGAGTTTTATGTAAATCATGTCGCCGGCAAGAATGGCTCCAGTTCTGCCGTAGCGTTGATGAAGAGTCATATTGCCTCTTCTTTCATTCGCATTGTCGATAACATCGTCATGCAGAAGAGAGCAAAGATGAATTCCTTCGATATAAGTCGAAA
>PEWQ01000036.1:7940-8009 GCA_002780065.1 Candidatus Hydrogenedentes bacterium CG07_land_8_20_14_0_80_42_17 | reverse complement strand
TTGCAAATTGGAAAGTGCAAATTGAAAATTTTATTTTTCCAATTTTCATTTTTCAATTATTTCACACGT
>PEWQ01000036.1:0-7912 GCA_002780065.1 Candidatus Hydrogenedentes bacterium CG07_land_8_20_14_0_80_42_17 | reverse complement strand
TGCCTATAACATATTTTTATGATTAAATCGGGTTAGCATGAGAAGATTTGATTGGTAATTTTTTTATCTTCAACTGAATTTGGGCAATAAAATTGCAAAGGAATTATACTATGAATAAATTTAGAACAATTTCGATCCCTACACTTCTAATTGCTGTTTTTCAGTTTGCTTATGCTGATGAACTCATAGTTCATTACAATCGGCCGGATGGAGATTACGATAAATGGTCATTGTGGAGCTGGGCTGAAGGAAGTGACGGAAAAGAATATGTTTCGACTGCTCACGATGAATATGGACTTGTATTTAAAATTCAGTTCGATAATTCTGTAGCCAAAATGGGATTGATACCTAAATTTGGGAATTGGGATTCAAAAGACGATCCTGACAGATACTGGACTTCAGACAAGGGGAAGGAGATTTATATCTTGCAATCCGACAAATTTGTTTATTCAACTCGGCCGGATTTGAGTCCTAGAGTTGTTTCGGCTTTTCTCGATGATAAAAATAATATCAGGTTGATTCTTTCGAAGAGTATAGACGCTTCGGCTGTAAATGCTTCTGCTGTTAAAATTATGAGTTCAGACGGAAAAAATTATCTCGCGACGAAAGCTGAACTTCTCGGTGGAGCTCGGGGAAAAATTTTAAAACTCACATTGTCCGAAGAAATTTCTCCGGAAGATATTTCTTCACTTAATGTTTCTTACTCTGATTTCAAACCGTCGCGGCTCAGCCCCGGAAAAATCGTCGACAATTATTTTGACGGAAGACCGCTTGGAGCGATCTACAGCAGGTCTAGAACCGTATTTCGGACGTTTGCGCCTACAGCGTCTTCAGTCGAAGTTCTATTATGGGATACTGCCGAGGGCGGCGGCCCTAAAGTTATGCCTATGAAAAAAACCGGCGAGGGAATCTGGCAGGCAAACGTCGAGGAAGACCTGCTGAATCGGTATTACAAATATCGTTCGACCGTGCCCGAAGGCGTTTTCGAAGTGATCGATCCATACTCGCGATGTAATACGGCGCATAACGGCAGAGGAATAATAATTCATGATGAAACTCCGATTGCGTCCGGCCCGAATTTTCCTCAAAGCGATGCAATTATTTATGAGATGCATATTAGAGATTTTACTATTGACCCTGAAGGCTCTCTGCAATATAGAGGAAAATATCTTGGGCTTGTCGAATCTGGAAAAACTCTTTTAGAACATCCTGATGTTGCAACAGGGCTCGATCACTTGAAAGAGCTCGGAGTGAATACGATTCAGATAATGCCGTTTCAGGATTTCGACAACAACGAGTCGAGCGACAACTACAACTGGGGCTACATGCCGTTTCATTTTAATTCTCCTGACGGATGGTTCTCGACAAAGCGAGACGATGCGTCACGTGTTAGAGAAGTCAAGGAGATGGTTTCTGCTCTCCACAAGGCGGGATTCAAGGTTGTTATGGATGTTGTTTACAATCACACTGCGGAAGGAAATCCTGAGGTGCGGATGAGTTTCAACGGACTCGCTCCGAATTATTACTATCGAGTTAAAGAAGATGCTTCGTATTGGAATGGATCAGGATGCGGAAACGAGTTCAGAACAGAATCGCCGATGGGCAGAAAGTATATTATCGATTCGATGCTTTATTGGGTGACAGAGTATGGTATCGACGGCTTTCGATTCGATCTCATGGGACTTATAGATCTCGAAACTGTAAAGCAGTTGAGTACAGCAGTGCGAGCGGTAAAACCTGACGCATTTATTTACGGCGAGCCTTGGGCTGGAGGCAACACAGGCGCAAGAGTCACAAGCAAAGGCGATCAGAGAGGACAGAACTTTGGAGTTTTCAACGACCATTTCAGAGATGCATTGCGCGGAAGCGCATTCAGTAAAGATCCTGGATTTATTCAGACCGGCCGCGATGTATTTCGAGTCAAGAAAGGAATATTAGGTTCGATCTCCGATTTCGCTCAAGAACCGTGGGAGTCAATAAATTATATTGAGGCTCATGACAATCACACGCTTTACGATCGAATAAAACTTACGATGCAAAATCGTAATGAATTGACAGAGGAAGATTTTGAACGCATGGATAAGCTCGGAGCCGCAATTATTATGACTTCACAGGGTGTCCCGTTTATTCAGTCAGGGCAGGAGATGCTCCGCACCAAGAACGGTGAGGATAACACTTACAATAAGCCCGACGAAGTGAATGAAATTCATTGGAGATGGAAACTTGAGCATCGAGATGTATTTGATTATTACAAAGGTTTAATCGCTTTGAGAGAAAGTCATCCGATGTTTCGTATGAAGAAAAGCGATGAGGTGCGGCGCTCTTTGTTCTTTCTCGATGACGATCTTGGATTGACTGTTCCAACAAGCGGAGTCGGATACGTTCTGAATAAAGGAACGAGCGGTGACGAGTGGGAAAACGTGTTGGTTTTATTTAATGCGCATGGCGGGGCTTCTGAATTCTCCATTCCTTCATCGAACTGGATTCCTGTTGCGAATGCGGAGCATTCAGGAACTAAACCGCTTGGTCAGACATTAGCCGGAGACAGATGCATTGTTCCTGAACATTCTGCTCTGATCTTTTACAATAACGATCCTGAATTTTACAAGCGAGTATTAGAACCTAAATTTGCCGCAAAAGCCAGTCGAAGGCATCTCTTTACGGTTGCCGCTCCAAATGCAAGAAAAGTGACGGTAGCCGGCTCGTTCAACAGCTGGAATATGAATCAGTATGCTTTGGCGTCTGACGGAAACGGTAATTATTCGATTGAGCTTGAATTGGATCCTGGTATTTACGAATACAAATTTATTGCCGACGGAGATTGGGACGCATTGAACTCCCAAAATCTAACAGTAAAGATTCCGTAACTTTTCTATTCATTGAAGCGCAGGCGCCGCATGGCTGACCAAAAAGTTGTATTTTGTTATTGTAAGCACCGAAGGTGCGAAGCAATCTCTTAATGTTAACAGATTGCTGGTATGTTATTATATTTGAAAGTGCAAATTGGAAATTGCAAATTGAAAATTTTATTTTTCGTAACCGTTCACTGTCAGTCCGCCAAATGCGAAGAATGGCCGCAATAAGAATCGAAAGCGTCGTCAATACATTATCCTGATCATCAGCCAGCCCACGGGTAAACCGCCGATGACCGCCCAAAGAATCGCCAGCGGTTTGCGATGCCGGATAAAGTGAATGATGCCGCCAAGAAGAACGCCGCCGGAGAACGCCAGTGGAACTGCGATCAGTGGCGCCATAGCCCATGCGCCCCAACCCTCAAACGAGCTGACGTATGATTGCGTAGCGGTGAACAGGAATAAGGCGGCAATCGCGCAAATGGAAAGAGGTTTCATATCGTTTTCTCCTTCACGATTGATACATGAAGCATCTGCCGGTCGTCAATACGATCTCGCATTCCCACAGTTGCCGATGAAATTGAGCGAGATTTTGTGCAAGTGGATTCATTTCGTCATCTCGCATGCCTCTTGAATAAGGTTCTATCCGAAGCCGGCATGATTGAGAGAGATTGGAATTTATCGAGAGCAAGATGTTATGACGGGTTCGGATAGAACTTGTTGAACTAAACCGCTTCGCGGCGGACTGAAATAAATTCATGCTCATTAATCATATCATTATCATAAATCTATTTCGTAAGGTAGTTAATTATGAGCATCTATCATGATGAACGAATGGTTTTGGATATGTGAATACGAGACAGGAAAATTAAAACTCAAAAAAATTTAACCACGAATGAACACTAAAAAACACAAATTATTTTTTTATATTTATTATTGGTTCATATTTCATAAGTGAGAAAACAAAACCAATAGAAATATCCAATGCTATTGAGATTCCGAGCGGCATCAAAAAACTGCGGCGTTTACGGAATCGGCAGACTCTCTAAATTCCGTTCGCTGATTCTTTCAAGGGCAGACACGTAGGTCTGCCCCTACAAATCACTCATTAATTCAGCTAACTCTTCAAACACCGCTGGGGGTAGACGAAAACCACCAATGAATGTACAAAGGCCCAATGCGGTCAGCCCTGATAAGGGTTGATACATTAGTTTATTGAAGTAACACCTACTCATCATAGCCAATATGATCGGTCGTTTTGTCAGGACTATTGTCCAGTCCTTTGCAAAGCATGCTTATTCTGCACGTGTCTCCACGAATTTATCATACCTATTCTGCTCGTGCAAGTTGCACGTGCCTCCACAAAATTTAGCCTCCTTTTTTTTTGATTGTGATTGTTCCGGCTATTACTTATGATTCTTTTAATGAAAATTAAGTTGCCGAAAAATGCAGGCGCCGATGATTTTTCACGAGCATTGGAAGATGTCGAGAATTTGTTGGACTCAGAGCAGGAGTTTGATTCTCTCCTTCGAAATCTTTTCAATGATTTTGATTTGTTCGGAAGGGTTCGAGAATTAAAACCGTATCTGGCTTTAAAATTACTTGCTTATGACGGTATCGTCACAGATATTGCGGCAGACTGCGATTCCTCCGTATTAGAAAAACATGAGCAGAAATTATTGGAAATGTCTAATTTTGTTTAGGAAAAAAATCAGCTTTAAGCCGATGATATAAGGAGAACAATTATGTCAGCTTATGTGCATCCAACATCTATTGTGGACGAGGGCGCTTCGATTGGTGAAGGAACTCGTGTCTGGCATTTCTGCCATATAATGCAGGGCGCGAACATTGGCAAAAACTGCATTTTAGGTCAGAACGTATATGTTGACCGAAATGTTGTTATAGGAGACAGATGCAAAATTCAGAACAATGTTTCCGTTTATATGGGAGTGACTTTGGAGGAAGGGGTTTTTTGCGGGCCTTCGTGCGTCTTTACGAATGTAATTAATCCGAGGGCAATGGTAGAACGAAAAGACGAGTTCAAAAATATACTTGTAAAAAAAGGCTCAACTATCGGCGCAAATTCCACCATCGTTTGCGGAGTCACACTTGGCGAATACTGCTTCGTAGCCGCAGGTGCCGTCGTCACAAAAGACGTTTCTCCTTATACAATTGTCGCGGGAGTTCCTGCAAAGTTATTCGGTTACGCGTGCGCATGCGGAGAACTGCTGAAGGAATTGCGCACAGCTCCGAATGCATTCTGTCAACGATGTGGAACTTCATATACCTTGACGAACGGCAAGCTGATTTCTTTGAAATGAATACTGACTCAATTCATCTTATTCTTCAGGCAAGAATGGGTTCGACGCGTAGGCCTGGAAAATCAATGGCGGATATTAATGGCAAGCCTTTCATGGAACGAGTTATGTTTCGACTCGAGAAAATTTTTGACGGAATAAAAATTATGGCACTGCCTGATTCTAATCGCGACGATGTGCTGGAGGCTCTGGGCAAAAAACGCGGATGGAAGATTTTTAGAGGAAGCGAAGAGGATGTGCTTGAACGATTTGCAGGAACTGTGAAAAAATTTAACGTTAAAAAATTCATTCGCATCTGCGGCGACGATCCGTTAGTTGACTCTCGGGCAATTTGCGGTGTAGCTGAGACATTGAGAAGTCATAAAAGTTGCTGCACCAGAAGCTTTCCGCTCGGCACAGGAGCGGAAGGAGCTCACAGTGATATACTTCTTACCGCCTCCGCCGAAGCGGTTGATAAGAGCGACCGTGAGCATGTGATGCCTTACATCTATCGATATCCGAAGCGCTTTGATCTTCTCTATGTCGATGCTCCATTCTTTGAATCTCAGCCGCGCTTGACTGCCGATACCGAAGAAGACCTCGATCAGTTCAGAAAAATTTTTTCTGCGTTGGGCGATTTTCCTTCGCTGGAATCAGTAATTTCGTTTCTTGGAAATAAGCAATGACGAAAGCTGTTTTTAGGGTTGATGCGAATAAAGAGATAGGAATCGGACATTTTTCTAGAACTCGCGCTCTTGCGGATGAGATAAAGAATCTTGACTTCACACCGGTTTTCGTGACGAAGAATGACTCGAAAGTTATAGAACTTTTGAAAGATTCTGAATTCGAAATTGTAAAATTTAATGGAGAAGCTGAAAATCAACTTGAAACTGAAATTGAAGCTATCCTTTCAGTTTGCCCGACTCTGGTAGTTTTTGATATTAGATCTACTAGTCATGAACTTATCGCGGCTCTAAAAAAATATGGAATTTATGTTGTCTCTTTTGACGATTTAGGCGAAGGAAGATACCTTGCGGATATTGTTGTCGATGCGAATTTGAGCGAAGAGAAGAACCCGAAAAAATTAGAGACGAATACACGGTATCTTCTTGGTGAAGACTACGCTGTGATCTCGAAGGAGTGCCGCGCCGCGAAAAAAATTCGTCGGGACGAAAAGTTTATACAGCGGATAATTGTTTCTTGCGGAGGCAGTGATCCGTCAGGCGTGACTCCTAAAGTTGTAGCAGGTCTTTCGAACTTATCAACGGATGTTGAAGTCGAACTGATTT
Source organism: Candidatus Hydrogenedentes bacterium CG07_land_8_20_14_0_80_42_17 (assembly GCA_002780065.1). Lineage (GTDB taxonomy): Bacteria > UBA8481 > UBA8481 > UBA8481 > UBA8481 > UBA8481. Next base: position 1,474 of record PEWQ01000036.1, on the reverse strand, counting down.
TAGGACCTGATTTCGCACCGTCTGCAAAATTAAATGAAGCTCTTTTAAATTCTGCGAGAACATTCGATATTGTCGAATCTCCGAAGAATCTTTTTGAGAGAATGCGAAAGGCTCAGCTCGGAATAATTTCCGGAGGAATAACTTTATTTGAGGCGGCTTTTCTCGGACTTCCGAGTATTGTTGTCTGCCAAAATATTGCACAATTGAAGAACCTTCCCAAGTTCGAAGCGATAGGAGGGATAATCAACATTGGGCTTTCTTCGAATAATCCGATTCTGAATCTTACGCCGATTGTTAGGAGCTTGGAATCTGAGGAGAAGAGAAAAGCTATGTCACGCGCATTGGAAAGGCTTATTGATGGAAAAGGAGTTGACCGGATATGCGGAGCTATCATGGAGGTAATGGGCAGATGAAGAAGAAAAATATTTCTGTTTTCAAAAAAGCTCTTGAGAGTTTAGTGCGAGAGCGCGGTTGTGTAATGATGAAGATCTCAACTGAAGATGAAGGGCTTATTCAATCGGACGTTGCAAAGATTTATCGCGAGCTAAATAAAATTATTGATATCGAGTTGAAGGTCGGAGGACCTTGTGCGCGCGGTGATCTGCTTTTTTCGCGCGAGATCGGAATTTCGCATTTCATTGCGCCGATGATAGAATCGAGTTATGCGCTTCATGATTATCTCAAAGGTGTTGAAGAGGTATTTGGAGCAAAAAAAGTTTTTCTTGGAATTAACATCGAGACTAAGAGCGCAGTGAAGCATCTTTCAGAAATACTCTCTGCTGATGAGAATCGAAGATTATCTCAGATTACGGTAGGAAGAGGCGATCTCTCTAAATCCATGGGGCGCTCTCCTGATAATATGACGGTCATAAATGCTTCTTCGAGAGTTGTGAAATCGGCGAAGGCTTTAGGTTATCATACTTCGATTGGCGGGAGTATCGAGCCGTCAAACGTCGATAAAGTCGTAGAGAAGATTGCACCGGATTTTGTAAATACTCGGAACTTTGCCTTCTCTTCGAAAATAAAAGACTTAAAATCTTCTGTGCAATCAGCGCTTGAGACAGAAATATTATTTTGCGAAACTGTCGGAACTGATTTATCAAAGCGGAGAATTGCCGCTCTTAGAGAAAGATTAAAAAAGATATCATATTGAGGCTTTGACACTTTCGCAGAATTTACACCATATCAATATATGCTCTGGAGTCACAGGCACCACGCCTGTGCTTGCAATTCATTCTAACGGTAGCCGCAGGCTTTATCCTGCGTTGGCAATGCTTGCCTATCGTGCACGTGTGAGGGCGTCAATGGACGCCCTCGCACGTGCCTCCAGATGAGATGCAATTTTCCCTCTCGCAAAAAACGTGTGAAATAATTGAAAAATGAAAATTGGAAAAATAAAATTTTCAATTTGCACTTTTCAATTTGCACTTTCCAATTTGCAATTTCAATTTGCACTTTCCAATTTGCAATTTCC
>PEWQ01000054.1 GCA_002780065.1 Candidatus Hydrogenedentes bacterium CG07_land_8_20_14_0_80_42_17 | reverse complement strand
ATTGAAAAATGAAAATTGGAAAAATAAAATTTTCAATTTGCACTTTCCAATTTGCAATTTCAAATATAATAACTCGTCATGGAGGCACAGGCGCCTCGCGTCAATGGACGCGTAGCGCACGTGCCTCCAGACGCTGAATTATGATATTGTTCAATAAAACTTGGGGTGTAGGTATGAAAGAATTGGAACACTGGTGGATTGTTCCCCTTTGCGCTGCGATTCTGATTAAGACTGTGCTCATAGTTCCATTAGCTATGCGGCCTGAAACGGCATTCGAGCCCGATTCGTTTGAATATATTCAACTCGCATCTCATTGGATGGAAAGTTACTTTTCGATTGAGCATACAGCCGCGGCTGATTATGCGGCTATGCGCTTGCCTCTCTATCCGCTTCTGCTTGCACTGCTCGGCTCTGCCGTTCTTGTAATGCAGTTATTCTTATCGCTGTCTATTCTTTTTGTTCATGGGATGTTTGATACGTCGAGGAGAACAAAATTGCTTTGGTGGACGCTAGCGCTTGATCCGCTCTGGACTGTGCTTCCGACGCTTTACCTTACAGAAACTCTCTTTGGATTTTTCATTGTTGCCGCGCTGTTCATGAGAAATCGCGCGAGCGGTTGGTCAGGGTTCGCCGCGGCGCTGGCGGCTTTGACTAGACCGCTCGGACTTTTTTTGCTTCCGTTTTTTTTATTGCTTTCCAGTAATCGCCGGCGCTTTATGCTGGGACTCCTGCCGCTTTTTCTTTTTCTATGCCTTCGCACCGTTCAGTTTGGAATTCCAGTCTACTCGACTCAAATTAAATTGTATTTTTTCGCCACAGAGGAAGATGCGAAAGGAACTGAGGGGCGACCAATAGCTTGGAATGACCCTGCGCAGATGATGAGGGAAATCATCAAGACGGCTCCGAAAGTTTTGTTAGGCGCTTCAACTGAAAGCATTGTTCGGCGATTTGGACAGAGAGAAGACGGAACTATGGCAGTGGCGCTTAAAATCTATTCCGCGTTGCAATCACTATTACTTTTTTCATTGGCTTTTGTTGGATTGAGATATCATACGCGCCGCACTTTATGGCTTCTTTTCGGACTGCTCGTTATTATGCTGGCGCCTCCTATTATTGGGCTAGGTTATGGCCGATATCGTTTTCCAGCAATTCCGATTCTTGCTCTGCTTGCCGCACAATCGGATTCTCAGTAGAGGTAAACTTATGTGTTTGCCTTCTCTACATTTCTTTTATCTTTTTTCGCACATAGTTGGCGCGCTCAATGTCGCGCTCCCGAGGCTCTAACGGCCGAATTCGTTTTTGAAGATGAGAAGGTTGAGCTCCGATCTGTATCTCATTCAGAAGCGATACCGGCGGCTTCGAGTCTATTCCAAGATCAATTCCTATTCGGACAATTGAGAGAAGGTTCATGAGCTCTGCTGAGGTCATCATGCGGCTCGAAGACAAAATACCAAGTGCGCGGTAAAATCTGTCTTCTATTCTTACTCTATCTGCTTGAATCAATTTTTCTCTTGCCTTCAATTCATGTTCAGCAATCTTTCTTATTGCATTTTCAACTTGATTCACAATTTCTTCTTCAGTCTGTCCGAGCGTTGTGCGGTTTGATATCTGGAAAAAATTTCCGATAGGCGCCGACCCTTCTCCATAAAAACCTCTCACCGCAATTCCGACCCGCGATGCCGCTTCGAAAACTCCTTGCACTTCTTTTAGCTCCAATAACGCCGGCAGATGACAGAGCGCAGAGACCCTGAGCCCTGTTCCGAGATTCGTGGGACAAGCGGTCAGATAGCCGTATGGCGGCTTGAAAGCAAAGTTTGCATGTTTGTCCACATCTCGTTCGATTGTCCGCAAGACTCTCCAACCTTCGATAGCATCGAGTCCTGAGCGTAGAACTTGAAATCTGAAATGATCTTCTTCATTTATCATGATGGAAACGGTTTCGTTGTCGTCGAGAATTAAAAGTTTTCCGGTGCCGGCGGAAAATTCCCGCGAAATTAAATGCCGCTCGACGAGAAACTCTCTATCGAGCATTGTCACTCCGCCTAGATCAAAATCGATAATTGTCATTTTTTTCAATGAGAACGATTCGGAATGTATTCTCTTAGCTTCTTCTTTTATTCGCTCAACTACACCGATATCCGAGCCGCTCGGCCTTGGAAATGAAATTTTTTCGAGATTTCTTGCGAGCCGGACTCTCGTAGAATGAACAACTCTCGAATCAGGACCTATTGAAGCAAGCCAACCCGCAGTCGTGTTAATCAGCCTGTCGATAAACTCATTCATACTTCTGATTCTTTTTCTAAAAGTTTAATTCTGTCTCTTACTCGAGCGGCTTCTTCATAACGTTCAGAAGCAATAGCCTCTTTTAATTTTTGACGTAGAGTTTCGATTTCACTCGATTTTGTCATCGGCGTTAAATTTGAAGGAGCAAGCCCTTTGTGTGCTGTGCCGGATTGAGTTCTCTTTATGACTTGTTCAATTAGCGGACCGAATATGTCGAAACATTTTGAACAGCCTAGTCTCCCGACTTCCTGAAATTTTTCCGAGGTCAATCCGCATGAGGGACAGACAAGGCTTTGAATTCTTTCCGAATTCGGAGTGACGGAAGCCATTGCGGCAAGAAGGCTTGGGAGGTTGAAAGTTATAGAACCGCCTTGCTGTTGAATTCCCTGTTGAGCCGCGCAATTTTGGCAAATTGAGATTCTTCGCATCTCTTCGCCTCGTTGTTCGACGAATTGGATTGTTGCCGGAGCAGACTTACAGACATCGCACACCGGCAGAGCCGCAGGATTGAATGGAATTTCGAAATTCACTTTTCGATCAATATTTTCTGCCGCGCGTTGAAGTTATCGATTTGAATAATTCACGCAGACGACAGGTAATTAGTCCTGGCTTGCCGCTACCAATTATTCTGTCTTCAATTTTTGTGACTGGTACAACTTCGGCGGCAGTGCCGGTAAGAAAACACTCATCTGCAGTGTAGAGATCGTATGGAGTCAAAGCAGTTTCAAGAACTTCTTTTCCATCTTTTCTTGCCAACTCGATAACGCAATTTCTTGTAATGCCGGGCAGAGCTCCGTGATAAGTCGCAGGGGTTTCAATTACATTCTTCCGCACTATGAAAATATTGTCGGCGGTAGCTTCGGCAATGAATCCCTCTGAATTTAACATTACGCCTTCTCCAACGTTCATCCGGTTAACTTCGATTCTTGCTAAAATATTGTTAAGATAATTTAGAGACTTAACTTGAGGCGGAAGCGCGGTTGGAAGATTTCTGCGAGTAGCGACTATCGCTATTTCAAGACCGTTTTTGTAGAACTCTTCAGGATAGATCGCAAGCGTGTCTGCAATGACGAGCACGCTCGGCTTCGGGCATTTGCGGGGATCGAGTCCTAAATCGCCTTTGCCTCTGGTGACTATCGGCCGAATGTATCCGCTTTTTAATCCGTTGCGTTTCAAAGTTTCAACTATGATGTCTGAGAATTCTTTTTTCGATATTGGAGGTTCCAGCGCAATGGCTCTTGCAGAAAGAAAGAGCCGGTCAATGTGCTCATCTAGACAGAAAACATTTCCTTCGTAAGCGCGAATACCTTCGAATACTCCGTCACCATACAGAAAACCGTGATCGTAAACACTTATTTTCGCTTCTTCTTTCGGCAGAAATTTACCGTCAATATAAATCCATCTCGTTTCATTCATAACAATGATACTATATCACTTCAATATTTCGTATTCAAGAAAACATTATGCGCTGTAATGAAATCGAAAAAAGGTAGCTGCCGGCTGTCCAAAAAATGCTTACATGTGTCATTGCGAGGAGCGGACTCGCAGAGTCATCGCGACGAAGATACCAAGACACTGAGATTTTTTAAATAATTTTTTATTTTATCTTTTTTTCCTTGTCTCCAGCCTACCTTTCAAAGAATGTGTAGAATAATTGAAAAATGAAAATTGGAAAAATAAAATTTTCAATTTGCACTTTCCAATTTGCAGTTTCAAATATAATAACATACCAGCAATCTGTTAACATTAAGAGATTGCTTC
>PEWQ01000115.1 GCA_002780065.1 Candidatus Hydrogenedentes bacterium CG07_land_8_20_14_0_80_42_17 | reverse complement strand
TTTGAAATTGCAAATTGGAAAGTGCAAATTGAAAATTTTATTTTTCCAATTTTCATTTTTCAATTATTTCGCACATTCTTTGACGCGAGACATCCATTGCCGCGTGGCGTCCATTGACGCGTGACGTCCATTGACGCCCTCGCACGTGCTGGAAAAAACGCAGGCTAAAGCATGCGGCTACCGTTCGATTACCATTCCACGCGTTTTTGTTTTCAGCCGGTAGGCTTCAATAATCTCTTTAAACTTCGAACATCGGTGACTTCAACTCTGTCCGCATATGCTCTTATTCTTCCTATCTCTCCAAACTCGCGCAGAACTTTATCCACATCAGTTCTCGGTAAGCCCGCAAAGTCCGCAATGTCTTGGGGACTAAGATAAGTTGTCGGCACGCCAGAAGGTGATTGTTCCAATTTCCATAGAATTACGTCCACAACTCGCAGTTTCGGATTCTCGATTGCAAGATTAGTCAAATGCCTGTAAGACTGAACGATGCGCTGACTTAATATTTTCCCAAGCTGATACGCGAAATGCGGCTGAGCAGATACAAGCGCCTGCAGTCCTTGCAGGTCCAAAACAAGCACTACCACATCAGTCTGAGCCACAGCAGTCGCGGTTCTGGGTTTGCCTTCAAGAACTCCCATCTCTCCAAAAATATCGCCCGGCTTTAATATCGCCAAAATCTTTTCTACACCTTCTGAAATCTTTACGATCGAAACTTCTCCCGAATGAATTACGAAACAATCTTTTCCTGTTTCAAACTCGCAAAAGATTACGTCGCCTGCCTGATAAGATTTGCCGAACTTTTCGACAAGAGCCATCGAGATCATAACTTATCTCCAAAAACATTCATTACACCCTTTAATCTGTTAAATGCCGACAAGGCTCTCGCATCATCAGGAAACTCTTTGGCAAGCCCGCCATAAATTTGCAAAGCAATTTCGATATCTCCGTCTTTCTCGCAAAGCCCGGCGAGATGCATCGCAGATTCGAGCCTTTCTTCACCTGCAGGGTCAGTCTCAAGATAACGGCCGTAAGCATATCTCGCCGCGCGATTCATGCCTTTTCTTCGAAAAAAATCCGCAATGATTCTCAGCCCAATCGACTTTCCAATAAAATCAGCCGAACCGCCGCGAAGTCTTCGAACTATCAATTCGTCGATCTCTCTAAGCTCAGCGCAAAGCGAGGTTATGACCTTCAGAGCTACAGCAGTATTATTTGTCAGCATGCCTTTAAATTCATCCGCATCTATCCGAGTTGCAGTCACATTCGTAACAGCTCGAACTGTGGAAATTCTACTCTGACCGCCGAATAAATCCGACAGCCCGACAATCTCACCCGCGCCCAATTGCTTTGGCGCCGCGCCTTGAACCTCCATCAACTGCTCCAATATCCCCTGCCGAATAATGTATATGTTGTCAGGATGGTCTTTCTCAAAGTAAATTACCGCGCCCTCTTTGAATACTACTTCATCTGCCATTTTTCACGCCTCTATACTTCAATGTCCTATCTCCATCATCATACTGAAAAGTTCTTCGGCAAGCCGTAAATGCCTAAGCTTCTTCAACGCCCTCAATTCTATCTGCCGCACCCTTTCGCGCGTAATGTGTAATTCGTTTCCGACCTCTTCAAGTGTTCTGTCAGGCTGGCCGAAAAGTCCAAACCTCATCTCAACTATTTTGCGCTCCTTCTCAGTTAGAGTCGATAACATTTTATCAAGATATTCAGTAAATACTAATGAAAGCACGGACTTATACGGCGAAATAGCTCCAGTGTCCTCGATTACTTCGCCCAACGACGATTCCATCGAGGTTTGAATCGGAGCTTCAAGTGAAGACGGTTCCTGAGATACTTTTACAATCTCGAAAAGTTTAGGCTCGGAAATTCCCATCTCTTTTGCTGTCTCTTCAAGAGTCGGTTCGCGTCCGAGTTTCTGAGACAAAATTCGAGACGCCTTGATCCATCTGTTGATTGAATCTGCCATGTGAACAGGAACTCTGATAATTCTGCCTTGATCGGCAATTGCACGCCGTATGGATTGTTTGATCCACCATGATGCATAAGTGGAAAATTTATATCCCAATTTATAGTCGAAAAGCTCGACCGCTCTTATAAGCCCTAAGTTTCCTTCGTTGATTAAATCCAGAAGGTGAAGACCGTGAGAGACATACCGTTTTGCAATCGATACAACTAATCTCAAATTAGATTCGATAAGAACTCGTTGAGCCTCGGCATAAATATTTTCCGTCTCAGCTAGCGCCTGAGCCTGTTTTGCCAATGTCCTTCTGTCATGCCCTTTCAGAGGCGGTGGAGGCGGAGCGCCCGGAGTATTGAGGTAACGCCTGAGTTCTGTCGGATGTAATCCACTCACTTTTATTAATTCCTGAATCTTTATTTTACTGTCGCTGATTTTCTTCGCCAATTCCCACTCAGACTTTGAGTCCAAAAGCGGAGTGCGGTTAATATCTTTAATGTAAATCTGAAGAGGTTCCATATCGGAGCGGGATATTTTTTCCTCCACCTCTTCTTTTGAAGGTTCTTCATTTGCCATCGGATCAATAATCGTGATTCCTGCTTCCTCTAAAGCCGACTCCAAAAGAGTGAATTCTTTTGAATCGTCTTCGGAAGTGATCTCACTTATCTCCATCAACTTATCGAGATGAATGCTTCCGTCTTTCGAAGTGTCTACTATCTTCTTCCATTTTTCTTCTGATAAATGGAACTTGCCTGACCGTGTTTTAGCAAGTGAAGAGTTCAAGGAAGAAATTTCCTGTTCTTTCTTCTTTGCCGATCTTTTATTTTTTTGTTCAGCCATTTCTCACATGTCCATATGCGAGACTATTCTAAAACCATTCTCACCTGTAACTTCAATATCTTTTTCTTCTACGTTCTCAACAAATGAGCCCAACGGCCCTTTTCTCAAAAAAACAGAAAACTCTTCAACTTGTTCCGGCATTCCTTCAGCTTCAACAATTACACTTTCGTCCGAAGCATTTGCAACTTTTCCAACAATATTAAATCGCAGCGCCGTCTTAAGAGCATAATAACGAAATCCTACCCCTTGAACAATTCCAGAGATAATAAACCTCTTTCTTACACGGCCTGGCATTATCCAAGATTCTTTTCAATAAGTTCTCGAAGTTTCTTTCCTGCCGGCATCTTTCTGAATTGTTCGGACAGCGGAATGTAATTTCCTCCGCGAAAAGCGCATAACACTTCTGCCGTCACCGCTACCGCAATCTCTTCGGGTGTCTCGGCTCCGATATCAAGCCCCGCCGGAGCAGAAATCCGCTCGACTTTCTCGATGCTTCCTCCAGCAGAAACAAAGAGCGTTCCGAGTTCAATAAGTCGTTTTTTTGATGTAATGATCCCAAAGTATCCGAATCTTTTTTTGGCAAGTTTTTTTATCGCTATCGAGTCCTCGGCGTGTCCTCGAGTTGCAATCAATATTCCAATCTGCTCGCCTTCTGGAACCGAATCTAATCCGTCTTCGAAACTGCCGAGATGAATTACGGCGTTTGGAAACCGTTCGGAATTCGCAAAACTAGGATTGTCATCCACAACATGAACTTCAAATCCTACCATATCCAGAATTTTTGAAAGAGCAAAAGATATATGACCTGCTCCCACAAGATAAAAAATATTCTTCGGCATTATTCTCTCCATATACACATCGATCGTTCCTCCACAGCGCAAACCGAAATTTGCCGCATCGGTTTCATTTAATACAAAAGAAAAAATAGACGGTTTTGATTTTGAAAACTGCTCCTTCGCTTTGGCATAAACCTCAGCCTCTACGCACCCACCGCCTATCGAGCCCGAAAAAGTTCCATTCTCTTGAATCAGCATCTTTGCTCCGGCTTTTCTCGGAGTTGAGCCTTGAGTTCGTGTTACTGTTGCAAGAACGCATTTTTCGCCTTGAGATAATAACTTGGCAATTTCAAAATAAATTTCTGAATCTTTCATGCCCTCACCTCTGTCCCTCTCCCAAAGAACGTGTGCAATAATCCATATTATTGGTCACAAGCACAGGCGAGGCGTCCATTGACGCGAGACGTCCATTGACGCGATGGCGTCCATTGACGCATGGCGCCTGTGCCTCCATGATGAGTTATAATATTTGAAATTGCAAATTGGAAAGTGCAAATTGAAAATTTTATTTTTCCAATTTTCATTTTTCAATGAAAGTGCAAATTGAAAATTTTATTTTTCCAATTTTCATTTTTCAAT
>PEWQ01000052.1 GCA_002780065.1 Candidatus Hydrogenedentes bacterium CG07_land_8_20_14_0_80_42_17 | reverse complement strand
CTGCGCCCTACAAGAACGTTATCAAGGGCATTCGCGGCCTTGGCCGCCAGAACCACAACATATAGGGGCGACTGGAGCTAAGGAGATACCCCATTCCGCTTTATCGCCCTCAATGACGCGCGAGAAGGTCTGCGATTTGTTGATGGCTTCCACCAGAGCTTGGCTAAACGGAGAATCGGATGTCTGCCCTTCGGCCGCCTCTGTCTCAAAGACCCCCGACACATTGACGCTGACGGTTTGGGGATGCCTCTTCACGGTATCGAATGCAGTGGGAATCATGTAAGTCGGGCGGGTAGCGCAACCGCCGAGCAAGGCAATAATCGCAAAGAGAAACAATAATCTTGTCACGGTCATTTTATGGGACATGCGGTCTTGATTAAATTGCTTCACTGGAGCCCTCCTTTAGAGCCTTTTTGAGGATTGGTGAAAATGTTTGTCAGGACTTCATCCGCCATTTCTTCCGGGGATTTTCTGGTCAAGGATGTGTGGAGAGAATTGCCGACCGCCATGGGATAATTATTTGTCGGATTTCTGAATGTTATGGCGAGCTCCAGCATATACATGGTAATATCCCACATCCATCGGTCCACATAGGTAACAATCACGTCCGCCTTATAGGATTGCTGTGGCATTTCCGGCCCGGCAGTTGCTGAAAGCCCTCGCTTTATCAGATTATCCCTGATGAGTTTATCGATGCTACGTTCATCGTCCTGCCTCTGGACGACATAATATGTTTTCACTATGCCCAGGTCCGTACCCGGAGTTACCCTCGCCGCGGCACGATTAACGGCGCACCCGGATATGGACGACAGAAGAATGAACAGGAGCAAGATGAACGTGAACCGCTGTAATGTTCTTTTAGGTCCCTTCAGGTACTGATGATTCGGATACGTGAGACACATGATATGACCTTTTGCCCATTTCCAATTTACCCCCATTTGCTGACCCTCCTTTCCATCGTGCCATCCCCGATCCATAGACAGATTATCTTTGATCTCCTAAACTTAAACTATCAGCGTCTCTTTACGGAGAACCCTTATTTTTTTCACAATGCGCCATCTTTCGTTAATAAATCTTTTTTGTCCCTTCTTTGAGCAGAATGAGATGATTAGGCGTGTCTCCGCAAGGATAGATTGTTTTGACCTCCTGCACCTCTTTGCCAACAAATTTAGTCCATTCCTTTTCGGTCTTCAGCCTATTGACACCCATGGTACAGCCCGTAAAAAACACCAGAGCCAAAAGCGAGACCCCGAGGATAAATATGTCTTTCATCTAGCTCGCTCCATGGTGAAGGTGAAAAAATTTGTTGCAATTAATTCCGGTGAAGGCGTGTCGTTATTTTGCTACTATTAACCACGCAGTGGTCGCATGAGCGCCGTTCGCGTCAGTCACAGTTAAGCTGACATCGGCGTTAATCCCGGCATCTATATGGACAATGAATGTTCCTGCTTCCTGCGCAACCGTCCAACTGCCATCTCCCGGCGCTGAGTCATAAACAGTCTGTGCGTCACTAGAGGTTACAGTATACGGTGGCATGCCACCGGCCGCGGTGAAGGATATAGTCTGACTTGTAGCTTGGATTAGAATTACCCCCGAAGGCATTGTGGTGGGACCGGTCAGTTTATCAATTGTTCCTGTCCCTGACTCGCCATTGCATACCCCTCCGATTATTGAATAGGTGCCGCTTATTGTATTGCCACTGAGCGTCCCACTAAAATCGAAGCTTGCACCTGCTTGAGATGCTAAACTCCACGCAACGCTGTTGCCGCTTATGCTGCCGGAAACAATGCCGGAAATGGAAGTAGAAGTAAAACAAAGACGGGAGCCGTCTACTAAGACGCCATAACCACTTAAGGCAGCTCCGACCTGATTGACCGTCGCGAGTATGGTCCCCCATCGGTCTTTAACGGGAATAGTACCCACAAGTGTCGTATGTTCCCAATCGCCGTACCATGATCCAGAAACACCAACAGTGGTTGCGGTGTTCGTGGTTGCACAAATCTGGCCACTCTGGGCGGACTCGCCAGCCGAATTATACGCGGTTACATAGTAACAGTAATTTGTTGATGGGGTAAGTCCTGTATCTGAAGTTGATGTGGTTGTCACGGATTTAAGCCAAATCCCCTCTTTATATACGTTGTAACTGGTCGCTCCGGTTGACGCATTCCAGGATAGATTGATCTGAGATGACGAGGTCGGGGTTACCACAAAGTCGCTTGGTGTGGAGGGAGGGGATATCGGTATTGTAGTGTCTATGAGGGATTCATCGTACAATATCCCATACAATATTGCTGTTGCTGATGCTAGCAATTGAGTCGGAGTTGGAAAATACGTGTGTTTTAATAAATCTGTAGCCATTATAAAACCCGCCAGAATTCTTCTATGTTTTATATCAGATACTGATGAGCTAAGAAAAGAAACAACTTCAGAAGGCGTTGCCTGACAGCTTCTTGTACCGGCACCGCTCAGGCTGACTTTAAGATCAACCGCTGGTACTATAGATGCTTTACCTCCAACAGCCCAATTGACACCATGTTTACCAGTCGAATTTCCACTATAGTAATTTCCATCTGTTATGCAACTTAAGATGGTTGTATCACAGGTACCCTCACGTTCTTGCCATAATCCAAAACTTGCTGCAAGGCCAAGCCGGCCAAGGAAATCGCCAGTTACTCCAACAGAAGCATTGCCGCCTACTGAAGGCCCGCCGTTGTATTGTGCATTTTTCACAAAACCAAAAATCCACTTTTCATTATATATAGCTTCAACAAATGCATTCCCAGTAATGCCGGTGCTTAAGCCAGCACCTAAGGATATGCCGGCTCCGAGAGAGCATGTAGCAACAGGTGAAGTAATTTTAGTAAAATTCAAGAAATCATATGTTGTTTCAAGACCCTTTCCACCTTTTAGCACTACGTCTACACCAGCCTGTAAAACTTCAGATTCCAATGAAAGTTGTCCTCCAGGACCGCCTATAACGCCATAACCCCACCCCATTCCAGCATTAAGAAACATCCTTTTCCCCGCTTTGACAATATCACCGAATACGGAACTTAATGTTGATTTCATCTGGTCAAGAGCTGATTGTGTGCTCATTAAGCTCAATATTTTAGGTGAGAGGTTTTGAGGTTGAATGGGCATTTGTAACATTAGAGTTTGTTGTCCCGTGACTGCAGCATTATATTCATCGATAGCTTTGCTCAATTCAGTCAAATACGTATCATAATCTGGATCTGTTTTTGCGGTATCGAGGTTTTCTATAAACACTTGATATACGTCTTCCGGTAAAATTTGTTGGGCCTTTGCTTTAACTGCAATCTCATTAGCAGTAACTGAATTCTCAGGCGTGTTACCTCCACCACCTCCCCCCCCACCGCATGCAGTTAGAGATATTGCTGATAAAATAAACAATAATGCTACCCCTATAATTCTTAAACAATTCCTCATGACATTAACTCTTTTCCCTACCCGCAAGTAGATTAAAACACCGGCGTAATGGTTACAGGCTGATGTTTGTATTCCCTGTTTTTCTCCGTTTCCTCTTAATGAAAAACTTTTCTCAAGAGATTTATCTCAATGGCGTCAGTGCTTCCCGGGCCTGCTTCAGGAAATTGAGCGGTTAAGATTTCAGGTTAACGGTGCCAGGCAAGAGGGAGATCGTGATTTGGCTATCTTCAATTCACTGAAGATGCGCTTTAGGCCAGAGGGAGATCAGCTGGAACTTAGATGTGGATTTATCAGGAGATAAGTGAAAATGCCCCCAAGAGAGTTTTGGGACTCCCAAGGAGGCTTCACATGAGCATTTCGTGGTAACCCGACCTTCTCATTTTATTCACCAGAAGGCTAAAGGTTAGGTTGATGGGTTTACAGTGGGAATAACCATAATTACTAAGTATTCCTTAGAAGTGGTAATGTCAAGGGGAAAATTGCCCGGCGGTGCTTACTTAAGGACGAAGTACGCATCACCCAGATGAACCATTTCTAACTTTGTTTGGCCTCATTTTACATCCGCTTTTCCTGAAGTTTAT
>PEWQ01000055.1 GCA_002780065.1 Candidatus Hydrogenedentes bacterium CG07_land_8_20_14_0_80_42_17 | reverse complement strand
GTCATCTGCGTTCCCTCCCGCGATTGTAATTGCCTGTCCTACATTATCTTCGGATTACAGGGGAAGTGCCAATAATTCGCCATGCACCCCGCGGCACTAAGCAATTCGTTTAAACAATTTTATTCGAATGCTCATCTGTCCTTCCTTTCCGCACACTATAAGATGATAGCTCCCTGTTTTTACTCCTATCCACGAAACTGTCGACTCAAACCGTTTCGGAGCTTCAATAATTTCGCCTGCTACATTTTTCAATACTACAACAGCATCCGTTTTTTTTCCCGGTATCATTCTCAATACAAAAACTGCATCTTCAGCCTCAATTTCAATTTTTGACTGATAAGGAGAATTCTCAATGACTAACCGCACCCCTGAATTTTTATTTATCCGCTTGAATTCTCCGCCTTCAAAAAAATCAATTCCATTTTTTCCGATGCCTACAGCAATATTTATTGAATGCTCAATTCCTGAATCATCAGCGGAAACCTTCTTACCGGATACGGAAGCTTCTTTATCCGGTATTCCACTCGAAGACAGCGCTTTAATTGCATCCAAAGCAACTTTCCGGCAAGCAGGACAATGAGAAATATGTTTTTCCAATGCCGTCGGGTTATTACTTTTTACGGCAGAAATAAACTCAAATGCATCAACGCATTTTTCGGTTAATTTAAGGCTATCAAGACCTCTTAACTTTACTTTCATATCTGCCGAAAATTATACCATGATCGAAAGAATAAACAGCATATTGCCGTCATCACAAAATGAAATCGGGTTGCATAGCGGCGAGCTTCATGACAAAACACATAGTAAAAAAAATATCGGGCATACCGATAGTTCTCCGAAAGAAAACGAAGTTGAAGAGTCACCTATTCCTCCTCCAAACATACGTTACCTCGGAAAAAATCTCGATCTTATCGCCTAGCTCCAATTCACGGCATAACAATAAGTCTTAAGTGCATCCGTTCTTTTCCAGGTCCGCAAGGTTTATTGCAATGAAACAAATAATCTCCCCGTGCGCGCGCTTGAAATTCTAAATGCACAGGTTCGCTTCCTCGAGGCGGGATAGCAAAATCAACTCCTAATTCAGGGCAAGTCAAAGAATGTTCCACATCCAATGAAATTATATTCAGCCTTAAAATATCTCCTTCTCTGACTCGTATCAAATTCGGAGAGTATCCCCACTGCCACGCTTTAATGTTCATCTCGATGATACGTTCACCCATCGGTTCAGGTCCGGTCGCGCATGCCGAAATAAATATTATGCTCAAAAAAACAATAATAATTTTGCACATATTTTTCATTTCAAATATCTCCTCTGAACCGCTCGATTGCAGACATGACCTCGCCGGCATCTGCTTTAGTCTCTACAGGCAAATTTGCATATCTTGCGTTTATTCCGGTCAACTCACCCATGTGATAGCGAATCTTTGATTCAGCAAATTTCAAACCGCTGGCGGTAGAAATAATTACTACGCGCTCATCAGCTTTTATTATTCCTTTTGACAAGCATTTCATGAAAGCCGTGATAGCAACGCCTGTATGAGGACAATTAAAAAGACCTGTTCGATCCGACATTGCAACAGCATTAGCGATTTCGTCCTCTGTCGCATCTTCAACAATACCGTTAAATTTCTTCAAAGTTCTGATTGCACGGTAAATAGAAACTGGATTGCCTATTTGAATCGCTGACGCAAGAGTAGGCAGAGCATGCTTAGGATGAAATTCATTAAAGTTTTTTAAATATGATTCGTATAATGGATTCGCATTTGCGGCTTGAGCGCAAATAATACGTGGTAAGCGGTCAATTACTCCAAGATCTTTCATCATGGAAAATCCCGCTCCAAGTGCGGAAACGTTGCCCAAATTTCCTCCCGGTATCACAACCCAATCAGGAGCCTCCCAATCGAACTGCTGGACAATTTCAAATGCAACTGTCTTCTGACCTTCTATGCGTAGAGAGTTCATCGAGTTAGCCAGATATATCGTCTTCTCCTTCGTAATCTCTTTTACAATCGCCATGCACCCGTCAAAATCAGTATCGAGTGAAAGTACCAAAGCTCCGTTTGCTAGAGGCTGCAGCAACTGAGCAGGAGAAACCTTTTCCCGAGGAAGAAGCACTACTGCAGGAATAGATGCGGCGGCGCAATATGCGGCAAGCGCGGCTGAAGTGTCTCCCGTCGAGGCGCAAGCTACAGCATCAATTCTAATTCCTCGCTTCTTCATCTCGTTTACCATCGATACCAGAACCGTCATTCCTAGATCTTTGAATGACCCTGTATGAGATAATCCGCATTGCTTTATCCATAAATCCGAACAGCCAATCTCTTTTCCAAATCTTGACGCCCAAAAAAGATTCGTTCCGCCTTCAAACATCGAGATTACATTTTGATCCGAAACCTCAGGCATCACCCATTCTTTTTTCCCCCAAACTCCTGAACCGTAAGGCCACATGGTTCCCATAAATCTTTCTGAAAAAAGTTTTTTCCAATCAGATGGTGATGTCTCTCTCAATGCATCGAGGTCATGCTCAACCTCGAGTAATCCTCCGCATTTAGGACAGTTGTAAACAATTTCTGTGACAGGAAACGAAACATCGCAGGCTTCGCCGCACCGGAATTTCACGGATAATTTTTCCATTTCTCTTTTCAATTTATTACCGTCCTACAAATTATTCTCATTGAACCATTTAAATATCTGGTTTGACGCTTCATCACCTTTTGCAATAATTTCACCGGTCTCTGACATTAAAATAAAATAAGGAATGCTCTCGATAGAATATTGAGCAGCTACTGGTGATGCCCAATCAATCCCCGATACTCCTTTTCTATTTATATCTATCTTTCGTATCACAATATCTTTTCGAATTGAAGCAAGATGTTCCAAAACCGGAGCAATTTTTCTACACGGAGGACAATACTCGGAGTAGAAATCGAAAATGACTTTCTTCCCTTCAACTCGATAATTTGAAATATCGATGGTAGAACCTGGATTCGATTCGTTAATGACCATAACAGCCGGAACTGAACTTATTTGCGTCTGTACTGGAGTAGTGTCGGATTTTTCCGTATTTTTATTATCGATACCTAAATCAGGTTTCGAACAGCTCAAACCGATAAATGCCGAACTAATTAATAAAATCAAACCAAATCTTTTCAATTCTCAAATCCTCCTATGCTTTTCCAATACAGTCTACAGAGTCCAAGCCCAGTCTTCAAGATTCGTTCTACATGAAAGTAAAAAGGTCTTTTCTTCGTTGAATACGCCGCAGAGTTCAAAACGTTTTTGTCAGGAATAATTGCCTGCCTCATAAATGAAATTCTTTCTTTCCAATCTCCAATTTCACGACAGCTCAGAATAAACCGGATTCCTGGCACATCTAAGCCCTCATATGCAGATTCCATGACAATCCGATCGAAGCGGCTCATAGGAAATGATTCCAAAGAAAGATCTAGTTCGAAGAGAAATTTGATTACATTTAAAGTGAGAACTCCGCTCTTTCCCAAGCTTAAAATATCTTCGACGATACCGCTGTTTTTTTTAATTGCTTTTGCCAGATCAATAATCCATCTAGCTCCACTCAATCCGTGATGATGAGTCAAATGAAGAGTCAGGTAAATTGCCTCGTCTCTGTCATCAAGCACAGGCAGTTGTCCAACATCTGATTCTATGTATTTCACTCTTCTGTCCCAATCAGGAGTCCGTTCAAAAACAGTTCTGCGTGCGGTGATCCTTTCGGCATTCAAAAATCCTGAATGAATATCAACTTCTCCAAACTCGCTGATCAGCAATTCTCTATGATGCGGAGTCGAATAGAATCCAATCTGCTTCAATGCAGAAATAGCTGTAATCTTATCTACCTTTCTGACAAGAATATCGCAATCGCCTGACGGCCGGCTCCATGGCTCAACATAATACTTTGTTGCAACTGCTAATCCCTTAAGAATGACCCATGGAATTTTTGCGGAATCCAATGCTGATTTAACAGCACCAACTAATCTTACGCGAAATAAATGTTCAGCCATTGACGACCGCCTGATTTCAGCTCTTTGAGGAATATCCGGATGCAGAAAAGCAAGATACGGCAAAACTCCTTCATGCCTGGCGCGCTCCATAATCAAAGGAAATAAGTCGGCTTCGATTGTTTCACCGCGAAGCGCCGCCCAATAAATTTCGTAAACTTGTTTTTTATTCAAACTCATCCTCGCCTAAAAGATTAATGACCATAAGCTTCTCCGCAAGTATCATATATTAATGACTAATAACGACA
>PEWQ01000023.1 GCA_002780065.1 Candidatus Hydrogenedentes bacterium CG07_land_8_20_14_0_80_42_17 | reverse complement strand
CGACGCGTTCGGATTCCGAGCGGTCAAGAAGCACGTTGATGGTGGAAACCGTGGCGCCGCGACGGCCTTCCAGCATCAGCAGGCGATCCGAGAGCATGGAGATTTCAAGTTGCGCGCGGAACACATCGGACTGTCGCGCCTCGCCGACGCGATACATCGCCTCCGTGCTGGCCACCAGAAGTTTAAGAACCTCACGAATCTGCAGGCACGTTCGGGCGGCCTGGTCGATGTAATAAAGTTCCGCATACGCGGTTTTCAGTTGGCGTTCTTTCGTGGCGCGCTCCATGCTCGTCATCTCCAGATACGTTCCCGCCATCGCGCGTTCGAGATTGCTCATGGGGCCGAGTTTGCCCAAGGGAATCATCTGGCTGATTTGGAACATGGGCATCGTCATCCGTTCCGTCCGGACGCTGACCATGCCGGTGTTGTCGATCATGACCTCGCGCTGTTGGTCGAATCGCACCGCGGTTCGTAGCATCGGGTCCGGCAGGGCGCCTGCCTGCGAGGGCCGATACGCGGCCGCGCGAGCCGCTTCCTCGGCGGCGTGAATGGAGGGATTATGCGCGCGCAGACCGGTGATGAGCGGGCCAAGAGGCTCGACAAAAGTGGGGACGAAGCTGGGTTTAAGTGATGTAATTTTCTGAATATTAGTATCGGTTAACTCGGTGTCAGAAATTTCACTCTGATGCAAATTAGATGATACATTGAAATTTCTATTAGTTTGATTATTTATGTCAGTTGTCTCTTTGATTGGCGAGAACGGTGCGGTTTCGCTTAGGGGGGAAGACGAATTTTCCGCAGCCGCTCTCATGAGTCCATTTGATACGTCGATATGTGATTCATTAATCTGCGGCAACAATAGTTTATCTCCAACTTTAATGTTGTAAGGTGCTTCGATTCCGTTCAGCGCGGCAATTTCATTCCAGCGCTTTGAATCGCCGAGCTTTTCCCGTGCAATTTTGTAGAGAGTGTCGCCGACTTTAATTTCGATCTCACGCTCTAAGGAATAAATTGTTCCTGTAAAAATAACAATCAAGAATGAGAGAATAGCTGTTTCGACAAGTTTGATAATTATCTGTCGAGTTATTTTCATTTATACCTCATTCTCAAACTTAATGTTTTTACTGTCAATTAACATTTTAGATGAAGATATAAAGCAACATCTATGCCGAAGAAGTTTTATGAAAAATAAGCGGATACGCTGGAATAGAGTTAATAAAAGTGTGTCAATTCGAACAGAGCTGTCTGATATCGGACAGTAGGGGCGAACTTATGTCTTTGCCCTTCGAACCAATGTGTTCGACTATTTGATTATAAGTCGTTAACAGATCGTGGCATTCATTTTGCTTTTACTATTATTATGAATACTTCTCTTTCTTGCGGAGACTCAGTGCCTGCAATAGAATCACCTGATATGAAACGAACGAAAGTAATTCAATTCATAATTGTATTTGCATCTGCGCTCCTTATTGCTTTTTACCATTTTAAAATGATCAGCGAGCATTCTCAATTCCATTCGCTTCATTACAGGCTCAATTACATTCCGATAATCCTGTCAGCAATATGGTTTGAAATTCAAGGAGGAATTATCGCTCCTATATTGATAACTTTTTTGTATCTTCCTTTTGCTATTTGGGGTTTTGGAATGGATCACACAAATACAGAGCTGAATATTTATCTAGAGTTTGTTTTATACAATGCTGTAGGTTGGATTGCAGGCTGGCTTGTTCATCTCAGAATCAAAGCGGAAGAGAAATTGGAAGAGTCGAAACGGCTTGCTTTGCTCGGTGAATTCGCGGCAGGAGTGGTTCATGAGATAAAAAACCCTGTTCAAACGATCGAAGGCGCTGTTGAACTTTTGAAAAAGAAAAGTGTTGGGCTCAATGTGGATGAAATTCTTTCAATCGTGCATGACGAAGCGAAACGGCTCGATAAATTCGCCGGAGAATTTCTTTCTTTAGCGAAGCCGCAGGTTACCCATAAAATAGAAACGGACATAACAAAATTGCTTGAAGTCACATTAGAACGAATAGGAATGGCTCGTGGTGATGAAATGCCGCAAGTGGAAATATATGCGCCGGCTGATATTTCGAGTTGCGTTTGTGATCCTTTACAGATTGAGCAGGTATTAGTGAATGTTATAGGAAATGCTGTAGAAGCGGCTGGAAAAACCGGGAAAATAAAAATTTCCGTTGCAGATATTTACCATCTTCTTTCGATATCCATTGAAGATTCAGGGCCGGGAGTAGAAGAATCGGAGCGCACGAAAATATTTGAGCCGTTCCGTTCGAAGCGGAAAGGCGGAACAGGATTAGGACTTCCGATTTCGAAAAAAATCGTGGAGGCGCATGGCGGAAGAATTTATTGCGAAGAGAGTTTACTTGGCGGAGCAAAATTTGTAATCGAGGTTCCAAAGTCGTGACAAAGATGAGCGGAAAAATTTGGTTCATAGAAGATGACAACAATCTTCGACATATTCTTAGTGCTGTCATGAGAGATGAAGGACATGAAGTAAGGGAATTTCCTTATGCGGAGAATGCTCTGAAAGCTCTACAGGAGGAATTGCCTGAAGTCATACTAACTGATTTTCAGATGCCTGGAATGAACGGAGTAGAGTTTCTTCGCGAAGTAAAAAATATTGTGCCTCAAGTTCCTGTCATCATTCTTACGGCTTACGGAAGCGTCGAGCTTGCGGTCGAGTCGATGAAGTCCGATGCTTACGATTTTTTAACTAAGCCGGTTTCGAATGATCATTTGCTTATCGTAATTAGAAATGCGCTCGAACTAAGCAGGGCCAATGCACAACTGAATCAGCAATCGGAATCACGGAAGGAATTATTGAGTTCAATTATAGTTGGAGATTCGAAGCAAATTTTAAAGGTGCGCGAATTAGTTTCACGCATAGCAGAGCAAAACACAACCGTACTTCTTTCAGGAGAAACAGGAACCGGAAAAGAAGTTGCGGCGAGAGCAATACATTCTATATCCTCGCGTTCTTCAAAACCTTTTATTGCTGTAAATTGCAGTGCGATACCGGAGAATCTTGTCGAGTCAGAATTATTCGGCCACAAGAAAGGAGCATTTACCGGTGCAGTAAGCGATCGAAAGGGGTTTTTTCTCTCTGCAGATTGCGGAACGATTTTTTTAGATGAAATTGGAGACCTTCCTCTAAATGCTCAGGCTAAACTTCTTCGAGTTTTAGAGGAACAGGTTGTTACTCCGGTCGGCACATCGACAGAAATAAAGATCGATGCACGTGTGATTACTGCTACGAACCGAAATCTCGAAGAGATGATCAAAAATAAAACTTTTCGTGAAGATTTGTTTTATCGAATAAATGTTTTTCCGATTCATCTGCCTTCTCTTCGTGAACGGAAAGATGATATTTCTATTCTTGCAACGCATCTCATGAAACAAAAGAATTCGGATTCGCCTGAGATATCGAATGCGGCTATGCAACTTCTTTTGGATTACGACTGGCCGGGAAATGTTAGAGAACTCGACAATGTTTTGGAAAGAGCTATGGTCTTTGCTGAAGATGGAATTATTCTATCTGAGCATATCGAAATTAATGTGCGGCACGAATCAGCTGCAATTGGAAAAGCGTTTATCGAATTGCCGGATACAGGAGTATCTCTGGAAGAGTTGGAAATCGAATTGATACGCCAGGCATTGAAGAGAACCGAAGGAAATCAGGCTCATGCCGCCAGACTGCTTGGAATAACAAGGAGCGCGCTTTTATACAGAATGGAAAAGCACGGACTAATCGAAAAGTAGAAATTATAGAATCAAGATACGCATTGAAATCAGTTCAAGCAGTATGATAAAAAATAAGCAGGTAATTCCTACTTTCCATTCTCGATGCTGTATATATTTTGAACTGTCCCATTTCGTAAATATTTTTTTCGACAAGCGCAATGGAATAATTGCAGAGACTTCTTTTTTGTAATTCAGATATTCTGCTCCGAATTTTTCCGTGAGTTCCATCTCTTCTTGAATGACTTTTGGCAAATAAATTAATAGAGCTAAGAAAACAAGAACAAAAAGACTTATGTTGTCATTAATCAAAAGACAGAATCCCAGCGCGATCAGAAAAGAGCCAAGATAAAGTGGATGCCGAACGATAGAGTATGGGCCACTTCTAGAGACCTCTTGACTTTTTTTGATAGTTCCAGCCGACCATGCTCGTATTAATACTCCGCAAATAATTATTGATAGAGAAAAAAAACCTGACATAGAAGTTAT
This sequence comes from Candidatus Hydrogenedentes bacterium CG07_land_8_20_14_0_80_42_17, assembly GCA_002780065.1. Classification (GTDB taxonomy): domain Bacteria; phylum UBA8481; class UBA8481; order UBA8481; family UBA8481; genus UBA8481. Next base: position 3,748 of record PEWQ01000023.1, on the reverse strand, counting down.
TTCGAGAGGAACTACTTTATCAAAATAGTCTTTTACGAGAAGTGAAATGATAATAACGAATGAAATCGGAATTCTTATCAGCGTAATAAAATCGAAAAGTTTTTTATTTTTGAATGTCATAATAAATTTATATTCTAATTTTTTAGATTGTTCTACATCAAAATAGTTGTAATAGTGCTCTTCTTTAGTAGTGTAAAAAAAAATACATAATTATTATCAAAAAAGGGGTTGACAAGTTTGCATATTATTGTATGCTTAAACTAGTTTAGTAAAACGGTTTTGCAAATGGCCTTTTACACTGCTACAATGCTGAAACAATGCTGAACACTTTTATACGCTGATTGTGTTGCAAGAAAACCTTGCCGGGAGGTTTATATGATTGTTCTCAAAATGTTTTTAGTCGGAACTCTATTCTTTCTTTCAGCTTGCACCTCTTCAAATGTGATTGTAATAAAATACGATGACTTGAAATCGGATATGATGGCGTTTGAACGAGCTGTTCAAGAGAATAAAAGTATTCATGACGGAGTATAGATAAAAAAATTTGGGGAGTAAGGCGATGTATTTTTAGGTGCGAGTATTGATGACAAAAAAGAAAAATAATAAAAGGCAAGGCATAACTATAGAAAGAGTTGCCGCCGAAGCCGGAGTTTCAAAGACTACAGTATCTTTCGTTCTCAACAATAATTCTTCGATAAGCGAAAAGACCAGAGAAAAGGTTTTGAAGGTAATTTCTGAATTAGGTTATCAACCAAATACAAACGCGAGGAATCTTTCAGCCAAAACTAATCAAACAATAAGTTTAGTTTTGCCGGAGCTCGGTCATGTTTTTGAAGACCAATATTTTGCTCGAGCATTAAGCGGCATCTACGATGAGATAGAAGCCGAAGACTATCGATTGATGCTGAAGAAGGCATCGTACGAATTTGCGCTAAATAAGGAATATATCAATCTCTTTTTGCGAAAAGAGATTGGAGGAATGCTGTATCTCGGCTCGACTCTGGAAGACAAATATTTGAAAGATTTTGCAGATGGAGATTTTCCTTTTGTGCTTGTCAACAGCACATTGGAAGGGATCGAACTTCCCAGAGTAATTGCTGATTATCGCGGCGCAGGCGCGATTGCAGCGCGTCATCTTATCGAACTCGGGCATAGAAGAATTGCGCACATATCAGGTTCGTGGAGTACTTTCTCAGCAAGGGAGAGGCAATTTGGATATCTAAAGGCTCTGGCCGATGCGGGAATTTCATTTGATGAGAGTTTGATAGTAGAGGGTCATTTTGATCGAGAGGAAACGCGGCGCGCAACCAAAAACTTAATGAGTCTTTCCGAGCCTCCGACAGCAATATTTACTTCGAACGATGTTATGGCATTTGGAGTGCTTGACGCTCTGAAGGAGATGAGTATTTCCGTGCCGAAAGATGTATCACTTATCGGTGGCGACAACATAGAAGCGTCCGGATTGACAGTTCCCGCGCTAACATCTGTTGAACAGCCTATTTACGAAATTGCTCGGGAATGTGTGAGATTACTTATTGATTTAATCGAAGGCAACGACGAACCAAAAGTAAGAATTTGGCCGTCGAAACTTATCATAAGAGAATCTACTGCTGTGCCGCACGAAAATAAGATCGAAAAGCGTCGGAATATTTCAACAGAGTTGAGTACAAGAAAATGAGCTGGAGAAGGAGAGTCACATTGAAGACAATATTCTCCTTCTTAATAATTTTCATTGCTATAGGTTCTGCAGAAGCGTGGAACCTTGCAGATCAGCAAGTTCCTTCTGATTGGGTTGGACACACTTATACGACCTCGCCATCTGATTGGCGGCAATATGCAGTCTATCAATTAATGACAGATAGATTTTATGATGCTGATCCTACAAATAATACTGCTCATTCCTATTCAACCGATTACGGTGCGCCGAGTGGGACTCCTCCGACAGAAGGAAATCGCCGCACGATTGGCGGAGACTTCAAGGGATTAAAAGAGCATCTCGATTATATCAAGTCGCTCGGCTACGATGTTGTATGGATTTCGAATCCGTTTATGGGAACGGAAGCGAATGGATATGCTCCGACGAGTTATAATTGCATCGATCCTAAACTCGGAACTGTTCAGGATTTCAGAGACCTTGTCGATGCGGCTCATGCTCGCGGAATGTATGTGATAGTGGACATGGTTGCAAATCACTTTGCAAATTGGTTTGTGGACCAGAGCTTCAATTATAGCGGCTATGGCACTCCGCAATATTCAGATCCAAGTAAGCAGTATGGTTCAACATTCGGCGATGCGATTGGAACAGATGATTTTCACTATTACGGAAACATTAATAATTGGAGCGATCAGTTTCAACTGGAACACGGTGAGCTTGTAGGATTGGACGACCTTAAGACCGAGGATGCGTATGTTAGAAATTATGTAATCACGAAATACACCAACCTGATAAAGGCATTTGACATTGACGGTTTCAGAGTCGATGCAATAAAGCACGTAAACATTTACGATTGGGGAACGATCTGTTCCTCTTTGCGCTCGGCCGCGACTGCGCTGGGGAAGACAAACTTTTATATGTTCGGAGAGGCGTACAGCGGCGGCCAGGATGCTGTGGGCTATTACACAGGAGACAAAGCAGGCACGGGAAACAAGGTCATGAACGGCATGATGGATTATCCGATGTATATGGCTGGAGTGCCGTGGATGGTCTTCAATGACCAGTGGGGTTTGAAAAACTACATTTCCGGAATGAACAATTCGAATTGGGATTTCGGTCAAGGTCCCTCTTGGACTTACGCTAACATGAATCTTCATTTTGCGGACAATCATGATCTTCAGAGATTTCTTGCTTCAGGAGATCAGGACAGAATGCTTTCAGTGACCGGACTCTTAACAATGATTGAGGGTGTAGGCGGCACTTATTACGGTTCGGAACAGGCATTCAACACATCAGGCACTGATGGGCGCGGAGCTTATGCAGCGATGTTTTCTCACGCTTACGAATGGGACAATGCAGTCGGCGACAATTTCAACATGACGTATTGGCTGTATCAGAAGATAGCAAAGATGTTGAGAGCTCGGAGGAGAATCGGAACAGGATTGGGAGCAGGAACAACATTGCTCGATCCGCAAAACGGTATATTTGCATTCAAGCGCGGCGACGATGCATTAGTTACGATAAACGGAACGAATGTAACACAGACTGCAACCCTCAACGCAGGCTTATCAGGAACGTGGTACAATTTTGTTGATGGTACTTCGATAGTGGGTTCGAATCTTTCAATCACGCTGCCGAAATATGAAGTTGGAGTATGGATTCGAGATCCTGCTTCCACGAATGTAGAACCGATGGTCACTTCGATTGTGCCGAGTCACGCTTCAATGTATGGCGGTTCAACAATAACCATTACGTTCGATCAGAACATGGACGCGGCAACTACATTGGCCGCGGCTAGTGTGACTCCGAATCCCGGCGGAACATGGTCTCTGAATAACAATGTCTTGACTCTTAGCGGTATGAGTCTTACTCCAGGTCAGAAGTATACGGTCAATGTAGCTCGAACTGCGAAGTCAAGTGCGGGGCTTGAGATGTATGGCGGATTCATATCGAGATTCACCGGCAGTTATTCTTCACCTGAAGTAAGCGGAAATGTTGTGACATTCAGATATCAAGGCGGAGGCTCCGCTTACATAAAAGGAAATTGGAAGGTACTGAGCGGTTCGAATGGAGTTTACACTGCGACATACGATG
>PEWQ01000026.1 GCA_002780065.1 Candidatus Hydrogenedentes bacterium CG07_land_8_20_14_0_80_42_17 | reverse complement strand
CCAGATACCAAGACACTGAGATTTTTTATCTATTTTTTCCGCGTCTCAATGCTGAATCTTTAAATATTTCACAGCTTCTCTCGATATGCTCTCGCTTATTCGCCTATAGCCTCTATATGCTTCGCCGCAATAGCTACGACTCTTTTTGCAATTGACATTGACGCTGTCGCCGCTGGAGAAGGCGAGTTCAATACGTGCACTGCCCTCTTCGATTCCTGAATGACAAAATCATTTACTAGTTGTCCGGTATAATCAACTGCCTGAGCTCTAACGCCGCTTGGGTAAGGAGCTAAATCAGATAGAGAAATATCAGGCAGAAATTTTCTCACGCTACTGAGAAAAATTCTTTTTGAAAGCGATCTGATTATTTCAAAAATGCCTGTTCCAAAATGACGTCCTGCCATTTTCCAAAATCCTGGAAACAAAATTGTGTCTGACAATTCTACTAAATTAAATTCACTCCACGTATATCCTTCCCGAGCTCCTGCCAGCACTGCGTTCGGCCCTGCTGTGACTTTGCCGGTGACGGTCGGAGTCAAATGTATTCCTAGAAATGGAAATAGCGGATCAGGGACCGGATACACGAGCCCTCTTATTCCTTCCGCGGCTTTGTCTGAAAGAGAATAATACTCGCCTCTGAAAGGAATTATCTTAAGGTAAGCTTGCTTTTCCAGAAGCGAACATATTCTGTCGGAATAAAGTCCGGCGCAGTTGATAATGAGTTCTGCTCTGTATTCGCCTTTATTGGTTTTGATTCTGACGTAGTCATGCATTGAGCTGAGCGCATCGACTTTTTCATTGAATAAAATTTTTCCGCCTTTTTCCTCAAACCTGAATTTTAAAGCTTCGCATACTTTTCTGTAGTCGATTATTTTTACCTCAGGCAAATGAATTGCTTTTATTCCGGATATCCTGGGCTCGATCTCTTTTAATTCTTCCTGCTCGACAAGTTTTACTCCGGGTATTCCTTGAACAACTCCGTTTCTGTAAATTTTTTCCAGCTCGGGCAATTCATCAGTTTCCGAGGCAACTATAACTTTCCCTTTCTTAATTGCTTTTATTCCGTTTTCTGAAATGAACTTTTCGAGAAGCTCAATTCCTTCCTTACAGTCTCTCGATTTTTTGGAACCTGGTTTGTAGTAGATTCCGGAATGAATCACACCGCTGTTTCTTCCTGTTTGATGAAGAGAATGTTCAGGCTCTTTTTCAAGCACCAATACTTCAAGATTGGGGAAACGCTGTTTCATTTCAAGAGCTGTCGCAAGCCCGACTATTCCAGCTCCGATAATTACTGTTTGATTCATATCATTGAGTCGATTCGATCAAAGATAAGGATTCGAAGCGGCAAGATATTTTGTCACGTAATCTTTTATTCCTTCTTCGAGCGAATAAAATGGTTTCGTATAGCCGGCTTTATTTAATTTTTCCATTTTGGCTTCGGTGTGGTATTGATACCTGTCCCGAATCGATTCCGGCATCTCGATGAATTCTATTTTTGGTTCTCCGCCCATCGCGGAAAAAACTGAATTGGCGAGATCCAGCCACGTTCTGCATTTGCCTGTTCCGAGATTAAAAAGTCCGTTTACTTGATGATTATCGATTAGCCACATTACGACTTCCATGCAGTCTTTTACATAGATGAAATCCCTTTCCTGCTCACCGTCGTTATATTCAGGACGATATGATTTGAAGAGCCGAATCTTTCCTGTCGAAAGAATTTGATCATACGCTTTTCGAACAACACTCATCATGTCGCCTTTGTGGTATTCGTTCGGACCATAAACGTTAAAAAATTTCAGACCTACAATTTTATCAAAGAGCTTTTCTTTTCTTGCCCAGATGTCGAACAGATGTTTCGAATAACCGTACATATTCATAGGTGTTAATAGATGAAGTTCTTCTACGTTGTCAGAATAACCATTAGAGCCGTCACCGTAGGTTGCGGCGCTTGACGCGTAAATGAAACGAATATTCTTTTCTAATGCGTAACTCGCAAGTTTACGCGTGTAATGATAATTGTTCTCCATCAGATAATCTGCATTCTTCTCCGTGGTCGATGAGCATGCCCCCATGTGGATTATCGCTGTTATTTCGTCAAGTAACGAATTATTTTCGACCAGTTCTATAAATTTCGTTTTGTGAATGAAATCGATGAACTTGAGATTCACCAAATTTTTCCATTTATCTGAATCATTGAGCGAATCAACGATAAGTATATCGTCAAAACCTTTGCTGTTCAGTTTCGATACGATAGCGCTCCCGATGAATCCTGCTCCGCCTGTGACTATAATCATGCATTGAGAAAATCAGAGCTGAAGACTTATGTCAATAGCAGAATATATTTTGTGAATCAAATTACAAATTTTGATTTTTTTTGATTGAATTTTTAAAGTTGTGCTTGACGATTCGCTCTTTACTCTTAAAGTAAAATCAATTCTTTAGTAGATTTCTGAATTGGAATTAATAATTGACATGGCTTTGAGCGTAATCGCATTTACATTTAATCGATTCTGCCGCGCCGAAACTACAAAGAGGTATCCACTGATACGAGGTATCCATTGATACGAGGTATCCATTGATACGAGGTGTTCATTGATACGAGGTGTTCTGTGAGTAACGATAAAAAAAGTTTTCCGCTGATTAAAACTTTGCCGAATGATTTGGTCCGCCAGATTATGTGGGGCTTTGCTGATAGATATGATCTTCAAATGTTGATTCAATCCGCAAGGTCTGTTGCTCGGTCAGTTGTCGCTCGACTGACTGCGGACGGATTGAGGAATACTCATGAATGGAATGAACGCAAAGCTGAAATGCTGAAGGCTTTCGATGAGTCAGGTTTGACTGCATCTTTTATGGAGCCAGAAGACGGCGGATTCATCGAGGGCCCGAAAAATCTTGCAATGTCTCTTGTCGCCTATGAGCTTTCGTGGGTTGACGCAGGCGCCGCAACAACAAGCATGGCGAATAATCTTGCGCTTGCTCCTATTCATGAAAAAGGCACTCCTGAACAGAAGCACCACTATATGTCGCTATGTGTGCCGCCTCAGCCAGGTGAGAATAGAAAGACATGGCGCGGTTCCTTCATTCTTACCGAACCTATTCCTTATGTCGGAGCTGATACCGGTATGGTTTCCGGAAAGGTTCGCGTGGCTGAATGGAAGGACGGTTCTGAACCGATTCTTGAGGTGAATAAGCGCGGAAGATTTATCACAAATATGGGCTATTCAAATTTTGTTACAGCCGCTGTCGATACAAGTGATGAAAGAATTAGTTCGAGCTGTATGGTTATTATCGAGGAGACTGATCCCGGCACTTTTGATCGCGGCACTCCAACAAAAAAGATGGTGCATCAGCTCTCTTCAACAAGCGACCCGATCATAAGCGTGAAGATTCCGGCAAACAGAATTATTGGCGGCTATACAATAAAGGACGGAAAGATTATTCCGAATTTCAGTCATTCGGAAGTTATCGAATCTGTTTTTGCAAGAACGCGAATCACTGCCGGAGTCATGACGTCTGCGAAAATTCTTTCCGCTGTCGAACCTGTTATCCGCTTTCAGCGAAATCGATTTCGCGGAGCGGCAGGAATTGCTCCGGGCTCCCCGCGATACGATCTCGGTCTCCAACAGCGCGAAGACGCATTGCACAGGCTTGTCGATGTTTGGGCCGCAGGTGAAGCAGCTACTTCTCTTGCTTTTACAACATCGAGTATTTTTGATGAATTCGATCCGATCGAGAAAGAGAAGGACAAATTTTTTGAAGAAGCCGGTCTACGGGGCCGCGACCGTTTGAAGAGCCTCACAAAGGCGAAGCCTCAAGCAATCGAATTGGTTAGACAATATGCTCTGCCGGAACCAGAACGAGATGCAGAAAAAATTGCTCAGCTCGAGTCTGATTTGCTGGTGCGATTCCTCGTGAAAGAGGCGGAGGCAAATGTAATATGTCCGGTCTGTAAGCTTTGGAATACCGGAGTCGGCACGAACATGTTGCGTGAGGCAGTAAGCCTTATGGGCGGCTACGGCATTACTGAGGATTGCCCCGGATTTATTGGAATGAAGTGGATGGACGCTCAGCTCGAGGCAACTTACGAAGGACCCGAAGCAGTTCAGAGACGTCAGCTTTCGATAACAATGCAGAACGAGATTTTTATCGAAACTTTAAAGTCTTGGATTTTGGAATTTAAGAGAACAAGCGCTGAGAAGAAAGAATGCGGTGCCGGCATAATCGCAAACGCGATGGAGCTTTGGCTCTGGACATTTCAATATCTGCAGAAGACAAAAGATTCGAACGGAAAGATTCTTTACAGTCCGAATCGACAAGGAGTTTCTTTCCCTGTTGCTGATGCGCTCTCTTGGCTCGTCACTTCTCGTTGTCAGATTCTTGATGCGATTAGACTAGATCGGAATGGAAGAGATAATTCTGAATTGGCAGAGGGCATCGATGGATTCGTTCAGTTCTTTTATGATCTCGCTTCCACTCTGGCAATTAGGTCTGCGGGTGAAGCAGTGAGAATCGCTTCGGAACTTGTTTTTGGTTTTGTTGAGCCTCAGGCTTCTCTACTTTCTGAATTCGAAAGCTTGAGGAGAAATGTTGACAAGGCGATTGCCGGAGCTAGAAACGCAAAAGACCGAGCGGCTTTTGCGGCAAGTCAGGTGATGATTCCGGAAGCTTTGGATTATCCTATTTGAACTTCGACGGGTTTAATTTATGAGCGATTTAATTGAACGTCAGAAAATAGATGTAGATATCGTATGCGTTGGATTCGGACCGTCTGCAGGCGGATTTCTTACAACGCTTTCTCGTGAGATAATGGATTCTGACGGCAATATTAAATTGGAAAGCAGAGTCACTCCAGGAATGCCTTTGCAGGTAATCTGCTACGAGCGCGCTGATGATTTAGGATTCGGAGTTTCTGGAGTTGTGACTCGAGCTAGAGGAATTAAAAAAAGTTTTCCGGACCTCGATCTGACTCAAATACCTTTTGCGCATGAAGTGGCGCACGAAGAATTGCTCTACCTGCTCGATCCGATTGGAGCGAGTAGAAGACCGGCTCTTTTGAAATTGAAAGATAAATTTATTAAATTGCTGTCGAGAAATTTTTCTTTCTCTCTTCCGTGGATTCCTCCGTTTCTATCCAAAGAACCGGGGCTAGTGCTTTCGGTTGGACAATTCAATCAATGGGTTGCAGGGCAGATCATGGCGTCAGGGCTTGTTCAGATATGGCCGGGCACCCCAGTGAAAGAAGCTCTGATAGATGAAAAAAAAGTTAATGGAGTGAGGCTTGTAGATCAGGGTGTTGAAAAGAACGGCATGCCGTCCTCGGCGTTTATGCCGGGTATGGATGTTGGAGCGAGTTTGACCGTGATTGCAGACGGACCTGTCGGACAGGTTTCGCGTCAGATCGATAGAGTAATTGGAATGCCTGAAGAGCATCACAAGCGTGAGTGGGCTGTCGGTATGAAGATGGTGATAGATCTTCCGTCGGATAATTCTTTGAAACCGGGAACGGTCATTCACACATTTGGTTTTCCAGAGCCTGAGATTTTCGGGTTCATGTATGTTTATCCAGGCAATGTGACTTCACTTGGAATTTTTGTTCCTTCGTTTTTTGAGAGTCCGGTGCGTACCAGTTACCGTTACCTTCAATACTGGATGAAGCATCCGAAGATATGGAGCATGATTTCCGGCGGCAGTATCAGATCGTGGGGCGCAAAGAGCCTTGATGAATCTGGAAAGCATGGCGAGCCGTATCTTGTAGGAGATGGCTACGCGCGTATCGGAGAAAATTCCGGCACGACGAATGTTTTGGCCGGTTCCGGAGTTGACGAGGCGTGGACTTCAGGAGTTTTGTTAGCTGAGAGTGTTATTGAGTTGTGGCGAGCCGGAGCGGAAATGACGAAAGAGAATCTCGAAAAAGCTTACGTCGAACGTCGAAGGAAGAGTTGGTTGGAGTCTGAGGCGCGAGTCGCTGAAAATTCTAGGAACGGTTTTGATTATGGGTTTATTCAAGGTTTTATCGGAATGGGTTTGAGCGGAATGACGAATGGCATTTTGAATATGCCGGGAAGATTCAGAAGACCATACGAGCGTGTCGGCAATATCGAAGAATATTATCGCGGAAAGATTTTAGGAGAAACAATCAGAAAAATAAGAGCTGAATCTGAACGCGAAGGTGCGGCTTTGAATGGCGCGATTCTGAATAATTCCGGCTGGCCCGAAATTGAATACGACGGAAAACTTTTAGTATCTCATCAAGACGCTTTGCTTTTAGGCGGCAAGGTTCAGGCTGCGGAAGGATATTCCGATCACGTAATATTTCCGTATCCT
>PEWQ01000142.1 GCA_002780065.1 Candidatus Hydrogenedentes bacterium CG07_land_8_20_14_0_80_42_17 | reverse complement strand
TAGATAGCGCACCGGCATTATGTCCTTCTGGCGCGAAGCATGAGGAGCTGAAGAAGAAGATCATAGAAGTGTTGAAAAAGATTTACGATCCCGAGATACCGGTCAACATTTATGATTTAGGTCTTATTTACGAAATTGAGGTTGAACCGAGCGGAACTGCTGTGATAACGATGACTCTGACCTCTCCAAATTGTCCTGTAGCTCAATCATTGTCGGATGAGGTAAAAGAAAAAGTGGAAAAGATCGAAGGCATTGGCAGTGCTTTTGTCGAGTTGGTTTGGGAACCTCCGTGGGATCCATATAAGATGTCGGAGTCTGCAAAGATTGTGTTGAATATGATTTAGCCGCGTGGTTTGGTTTGAAAGAATCAGAGATCGCATATTGCATCGGTTCATGCATTACGCTTTATAATTTATGGGATAAATTCTTTTGAATCTACTTCATTTGCTGTTATAGTTTATTTGGAGGTGAAATAAATGATAGATCCTGAATTACTCGAGATACTTGCATGCCCGGCATGCGATTCTCGACCACCGGTTAAATTAGATGAAGCGAACAACCGACTAATATGCACTGAATGCGGAAGAAGTTATCCGATACGTGACGACATTCCAGTAATGTTGATAGATGAAGCGGAGCTTCCCTCTAAGTAATCGAATATGGTCCTTTATGAATTTAAAAAGAATAATTTAATAGATATACGGAAACAAGAATTTAATACTTCTTCAAGTTCAAAATTAGATAACTTGCTCGAGCTTGCTTTGAACTCACCTGAAGAGCGCGAATTGTGGCAGGAAGTCTTTTTGAAAGCAATGCAGGAATCAAGGCTGGACATTGTCCGTGAGGCAGTAGAACATCTCCGCAAAAAAGATATTTTATATGAAGCGTATTTTTCGGTGATAGACGGCAGACCGGCCGATGTATTCAAGCTATTGAAAGGCCGAAGAGATCCTGCCGCAAATTCTGTTTTAGCATGGGCATTTTACTGGACAGATTCTAGTCATGCGGCGGCTGCATTATGGTGCGGCTCCCAAAATATTGAAGAGCATAAACTTGGGAAAGCATTTTTAAATTTTCTCAATGATAATTTGATTAAACAAGATGAAAAATTAATCATGAGTGAACTTCTTGAATTGGAATCTTCTTCGGATCCTAAGATAGTTTCAGTTTCAGCTGATATTTTATATGCATTATTTATGAACAAAGCTGATTATTCCAATGCATTGAAACATAGCAGAAAAGCTGAATCTATTTTACATAAAAATTCTAGAATCAAATATATGATGGCTACCGCATTATTAGAATTAGGCGATATTAAATTAGCCAAAGACAAAGTAAATGAAATTTTAGAAAATGAACCGAGAAATGCTTTCGCATTGGAATTGCTTGGCGATATTTTGATCAGCGAAGAAAAATTTGACGAAGCGAAAATTGCATTTCAAAGAGCTATTGATATAGAACCTTCTTCAACTAAGGCTAGGAATTCTTTAGCATTTATTCTTTTAAGTGAAGGCAAAAACGACGAGGCAAAAAAACATTGGGAGCTTGTGCTTGAATTGGATGAAGAGAACACAGAAGCATTGGAGAATTTGGCAGAATACTATTTTCATTTACAGAAATATCAAGTCGCGATGCATTACTTCAATCAACTGGAAGAAATTGATTATCATCCGGAACCTGATGAAGAACTTCAGATGTATTATGAAGACTTGTGCAAAGCAAGTTGCGAATATTTATGGAGATCTACTCAGGATTCATTTAAAAATAACATTGCGCTTACGGCAGAACATTATATTTATAGAGCTCGTCAAAAATTTCCGGCAAATGACAAATTTAAAATTTATGATGTAAAAAGATTAATGTCTGAAACAGGCGAAAAGCTTCGAATAAGTGCCGTAAAAGCAGAAAAAATATTGGATGGAGTTTTGAAGAGTAATCCTAATTTTGAAGAAGCAATCATTGAAAAGGCAATATTGCACGTGCTTATGGGTAGATTGCATAACGCGCTTAAGCTTGCCGAAAACTTAGTTAGACTGGAAAATGGTTGTGCTCTTTATTATAAGCTTATTGGAATAATTTATTTTGCTATGGGAAGAAGTGATGAAGCAGATAAAAATTTCCAAATTGCTTTAAATATTATGGAAAATTACAATGAAATTGATTCGAAAGATAATAGATTTGAAGAATGGTTTAGTCTGATTTTCTTATTTGATAAAGTAAGAAATTATGAAACTGCGGATCATATCTTTCGCAACCATCTGTTAGGAATTTTTGATTCTTTTAATATCTTAATACTTTACTGCAAAAATCTTATGAGGCTGGAAAGGTTCGAGGAAGCTTATTCGATAATGAATAATGTGATTGTCGGCAATGCTATTGATGGGGCTGATGAAAAATATGATTATGATGAAGATGAAATGTGGGATCATTTTGCGCAGATGGATTCTTCCGATGATATTGAAATGCTTTCAAAGATGTCGATGAGCAAAAAAATAGTAGATAATATTGATGAAGTTTATTTGTGTTTGGGATTTTCTGCAATTTTTAATGGAGATTACAAGACATTTGAAGATAATATAAAATCCCTTAGAAAATTTACAAAAAGTTTTGATAAAAAGGGCTTCAATTCTTATTTTAGAGAAATAAAAGAGTTTGTTGACAAAGCAATACAGCATATTGAGTCTGATTCTGAGTTAGCGGATAAGAAAAGAAAAAATCTCATAAAATTGATTTCACCTTTTGTAGTTGAAAAAACAGATACGATAGAAGACATACTATTGACTTCACAAGAACTAATTAAAATATTGTAATCGGAGTTTATACGGAACGTATTATTTTTGCGCATCAAAATGCTTTGTGTAAAAAAACTTACAATTTTTTTCTAATTCAGGCATTCCAATTGCACTTGTTCTTCGATAATATTCTTATATTCGGGGTGAAAATGTTGCGAAAATTTATAGGAAAATTTATTTCAATATTTATTTTTTCTCTGCTTGTTTTAATCTCGGCCTCTGCGGCATTTGAGTATCCAAAGGTTCGAAATGATGCATGGAGCGTAGGAGAAAAATTAACATTTGCAGTCAAATACGGTCCGATTAGGGCAGGGACTACGGTGATGCAGGTAGAGGATGAAGTTGATTGGAACGGCAGGAAGGCTTTGAGGATTAAAAGCACGACTCATTCTGCCGACTGGTTTTTCTACCGCGTCCGCGACACTATTGTCTCCTATGTCGACAAAGAAGGTTTGTTCTGCTGGAGGTATGAAAAGTATCAGAGAGAAGGCAATTACAGAAACAATGAAGTGACGACATTCGATCACGAGTCGAGAAAAGCCGTTCGCAATGACGATGGAAATAAAAGCGCTCCGCAGGTAGTTCAGGCATTTGTCAAAGATGTGCTTGGAGCTCTTTATTATGTTCGGACTCAATCTTTCACTGTTGGAGATATTTTGAAGATTCCGGTTCATGACGGCCGAAGAAGTTATACAATGGAGGTTGAGGTTCAGAAGCGCGAAAGAGTCAGGGTTCCGGCAGGCGAGTTCAATTGTTATGTTATTGAACCTAAGCTCCAATCCGACGGAATTTTTGTCAAGAAGGGAAGGCTTTTAGTTTGGATGACCGATGACAAGCGGCACATTCCGATTCGAGTCAGGACCGCCATTCCGGTCGGCTCTGTTGTGGCTAACTTGGAAAGTATGTTAGGAGTAAAGGAGTCTGAATAAATGAGAAAAAATATGATAAAAACTTTTAAACTATTATTTGTAGTTTTGCTTTTGACGCCTTTCACTTCATCGTGTTCTCAACGCGATCAGCTCCAGCCTGTCGAGACCAATGTTTGGCTCGTATCCGAAAAGAGAGAGATAGCGATCGGAGAAGAAGTTGCGAAGGAAGTTGAGCGTGAATACTCGGTGTATCAAGACGCGGAGCTGACTGCTTATGTTGACAGGATAGGACAGGTGCTCGCAAGAAATTCAGATAGGCCGCACATTCAATACAAGTTCAAGGTTTTAGATTCTCCGATTGCGAATGCATTTGCAACTCCGGGCGGACATGTTTATATCACTCGAGGCATTTTAGGAATACTCGATGATGAAGCTGAGCTAGCCGGAGTAGTCGGACACGAAGTAGGTCACGTTGCGGCTCGGCATTCTGCAAAGCAGATTCAGAACGCGACTTTAACTCAAATTGGTTTTACCGCGCTTGCCTTGGTTTTAGGCGACAAAGTTAATGATGATATGTGGAATGCAGTCGGTATATCCACGAATCTAATCTTTCTCGGCTATTCGAGAGGAGATGAGGACCAAGCGGACATTCTTGGAGCGAAATATTTATATCGGTCAGGATACGATCCAAACGGAATGATAGGCGCAATGGAAGGAATTTTGGAATTGGAGAAAAGAAATCCAATGAAGGCGGAGCAATTTCTGCAGTCGCATCCATTGACTAAGGATAGGGTGGAACACATAAAGAGTTGGATTCCTCGCATTCAGAAAGAAGACGTATGGGGTGGAATTCCGCCAGGGACGAACATTCGCGGCGTCGAGAGTTTTCAGCGCATTGCCGCGCCGCATGCTCAATATCAAGGCGGCGAAGAGATGGCGGCAGTGATTGAAAATTTGAGAATCGGCGTTATGCGCGGACAAAAAGATTTGGTCGAGCGCTCTCTTGATGACAACTATCGCGATGACAACGGGAAGACAAAGAGTGATTACATGAGCGAATTGTCTTCTCTGCTCTCGCAAGCTAAAAGAATTACATATAAGTTTTCGAATATTGAGACTGAGCCTCGCCGTACCGGAGGCGTAGCAAAATGTGATTATCAGTTCGAGGTTTTGAAAACGAATGGAACAGTTACAAAAGAGAATGGACGGATTTACTTTGAGTTTGTTAAGCCTGAACCTTTTGTATGGAAGATTACTTCGATAAGAAAGGTAGTTTCTTAATATGAGTTTAAGCAGATGTCCGCGGTGTGGTGAGTTATTTGCCAGAGAGCGCTATGAGGTCTGCGCGAAGTGCCGCAACGAGGAAAATGAACGGCTGGATCTGATAAAGAGATATATTGATTCTCATTCGGATGCTAGTGTCGAAGAGATGTCTAAAATATCAGGGCTTGAACCGGATGAGATACTTCATTACGTGCGAAAAGGAAGATTGCTAGCGGAAGAATTTACGGCTCTTGAAATTACGTGCGAAGAGTGCGGCCAGAAGATTGTCACAGGCCGTTTTTGCAAACAGTGCAGAGAACGGCTTGCTAAGGCCTTTTCAAAGATATTATCGAGGATTAAATTCGACAAGAATAAGTGACTTGTGAGAGCTCTTCGCACCTTCAGAGCGAGGGGAACGAGGGACTGAGGTTTAATTATTTACTTTTTTTCGGAAAACTTCAGGTTCAGAATAAATTGACAATAAACATATAAATAATAAACTCCAATTATGAAATCGTTTTTTAACATTTCTAAATTATTATTGTGTCTTTTATTTATTGCTTTATTTTCCATCTTCTTGATTCCTGCTTCGGCAGACAACGGAGTGATCTATCACATTTATCTCGAAGGCGTTATCAATCCGATAAAAGTCAGATACATCAAAAACTCATTTGACGATGCCAAAGATGCAGGCGCGCGATTAATAGTCATTTCGATAAATACGCCGGGCGGACTTGTTGATTCAATGGAAAAGATAGTTGAAACGATGGTTAATTCTTCCATTCCAGTAGTCACATTCGTATCGCCTCAAGCCGCCTCGGCAACATCAGCCGGAACTTTTATTGTACTTGCCGGAGACATAGCAGTAATGACACCTGGAACAACCATTGGCGCCGCTCATCCTGTCGGAGGACAGGGTGAAAAGATAGAGGGCCCGATGGAGGACAAGGTAATAAATACATTAGTTGCGCTTGCTAAGTCGCTTTCTCAACGAAGAAACAGAAATATTAATTTTGCCGAAGAGTCTATTCGCTCTTCAATTAATCTCACAGCAGAGGAAGCTAAAGAGACCAAAGCTATCGATCTTCTCGCAAACGACTTTCCGGACCTTCTCAAAAAACTGGACGGTTATTACATAAACCATGAAAACCGAAAAGATACCGTAATCACGTCAGGGTGTTCAGTGACTGAACTGCCTTTATCCAGAGCAGAAACTTTTCTCGATGCTATTGCAAATCCGACGGTCGCTTATATTCTTATGTCGCTCGGAGTCATGGGGCTCATATATGAATTCGCCAGTCCTGGGATTGGGCTTGGCGCGGTCGCAGGGTCGATTTGCCTGCTTCTCGGTCTTCTTTCACTTTCCGCGCTTCCGATACATATCGGAGGCATTTTGCTTTTACTGCTCGGACTCATCATGCTGATTCTCGAATTGAAGATTCAGTCGCACGGAATTTTAACGATGGGTGGAATTATAGCTTTGGTATTGGGCGGATTTATTATGGTTGATGCAGGACGATATTACGGTGCGGCTCAAGAGGTGAAGATGGGAATAGTATTACCGATGATTTTAGGTGTGGCGGCTCTCACTATGATCTTTGCGTGGTTTACTTTGAAGACATTAAGAAGCCCGCTGAAGATGGGAAAAGAAGGGCTGATTGGAATGAGGGGAAGAGCAAAGACTGAGCTCAATCCGACCGGAATGATTTTTGCGGACGGCGCATTATGGGAGGCTGAAAGCATCTCCGGAGATGTGGAACAAGGGAAAGTTGTTATTGTGGACTCTGTCAGCGAACGGATTTTGAAGGTTCGAACTGACGAAGAGAAAGGAAGGTAATTTATGCCGGCGATATTTGGAATAGGTGTGATGGTTTTGATCACAATACTTTTTTTACTCATTGTTGTTTTGAGCATGTCTGTGCGGATTTTAAATGAGTATGAACGCGGAGTGATATTCAGGCTCGGCCGAATTGCGGCAACGAAGAGCGCGGGACTTCAGTTCATTATTCCTATTGTGGATAGAATGCTCAGAGTTGATCTCCGAATCGTTACCCTTGACGTGCCGCCTCAGGAAGTGATTACGAAGGACAACGTTACGATTAGAGTTAATGCCGTTATCTATTTCAACGTAATGGATCCCGTTGCCGCAGTTATCAAGGTTGCAAATCATTATGTTGCCACCAGCCTCTTTGCTCAGACGACTTTGCGCAATGTTCTCGGTCAGCATGAACTCGATGAGATTTTGGCTGAAAGAGAAAAGATTTGTCAGGCTCTGCAAAAGATTATTGACGAACAGACAGATGCATGGGGTGTGAAGGTATCTGTGGTTGAGATCAAGGATATCGAACTTCCTGACGAGATGCGCCGCGCGCTTGCAAAGCAGGCTGAGGCGGAACGCGAGAAGCGCGCAAAGATCATCGGAGCCGACGGAGAATTCCAAGCCGCTGCGAAGTTATCGGCCGCCGCGAAAGTGATCGAAGAGACTAAAACTGCGCTTCAACTGCGCTATCTTCAAACTCTTGTTGAGATTTCTTCGGGAAAGTCTTCTACGATTGTATTTCCTTTGCCAATCGATTTCATGAAGAACCTTATAGAAAAATAATGACTGCAGGAGTTGACTGACTTATTGGCGGGAAAGTTTATTTATGAAAAATAAACCTAATGATGACTTCTTTTCTAACGCAGAACACATCAGGACACTTGTCGATAATCTTCCTCACGGAGCAGTTTATAGGTTGATTCATTCTGCAGACGGGAACCGCAGATTCGAATATGTAAGTAAAGGTATGGAAAAGCTTTTCGGAATTTCGGCAGAAATATTATGTAACGATGCGACTCCGCTTTACGGCATGGTTGTAAGTGAAGATGTAAAAGATGCACTTGAAAAAGAGAAGAGAGCGGCTGAATCTATCTCTCCTTTTCATCATATCTGCAGAATAAAAGTTTATGACGGCTCCGTAAGATGGATTGAATGGAATTCAATGCCGATGTCGGACAATCAAGGCGGAATAATCTGGGACGGAGTATGTCTTGATGTGACGGATCAGATACGGGCTGAAGAGGCATTGAAGAGAAGCGAAAACGCTTTGAGATCGAGCGAAAATAAGTTCAGAGCAGTTAGCGATTTTCTACTTGATGCAATAATCATGATGGATGAACGAGGCGCTATTTCCTTTTGGAATAAGGCGGCTGAAAAAATGTTTGGATACTCCGAAGCTGAAGCGATTGGAAAAGATCTTCACGATACAATATGTCCGGCAAGATATAGAGAAAAGTATAAAGCCGGCATCAAAAGATTTTTGGAGACCGGTGAGGGAAATGCCGTAGGAAAGCCCCTGGAGCTTACTGCAATGCGCCGGGACGACACGGAATTTCCAATTGAAATTTCCGTTTCTGCGGTGAAGAGGGAAAACTTATGGAATTCTGTAGCAGTCATACGTGATATTACTGCGCGAAAACTTTCTGAAAAGGAAAAGACTCAATCTTTAATTCGTCACATATTTGATGCGATTATTGTTACCGATGATGCCGGTAAAATTATATTTCAAAACGATTCCGCAGAAAATATTTTCGGTTATTCAAATGAAGAATCTTTGAATTCAGTGATTATAGAGCGAGTTCATCCGGAAGACAGGAACAAAGCTCAAAAAGATTTTGCAAGAATTGCCGCGGCAAAATCCGCAAATAAGACAATGGTTTGTCGAGTAAAGCGCAAAGACGGCGAGTTGAGAATTATCGAGACGAACGCAGTGAATATCTCGGAAAAGGAAGATGAAATAAAAATCCTATTAGATTGCAGAGATGTCACTGAAAGATACAAGACTATGGAAGAGATTCACAGACTTGCTGATGATTTTAAGAAAGCGAATGTTGAGCTGAGAACGGCCAATGAAAAGTTGAAGTCTGCTGAGATTCGAAGAAAAGAGTTTTTTGTCGCTATAGGACATGAACTGAGATCCCCTATTGCAGTGACTATTGGCGCGATTGAAAGCTTGCTTTCCGAGTTTTCAAAGAGAAAAGAAAAGATCTTTGAACGCGAAGGAAAACTTGCTGAAATAGTCAGACGAAATTTACAGAGGTTGAGTCGGCTAATAGAAAACCTTCTTGACCTTGCGAGAGCAGAGAACGAAGAACTGCATGTCACGAAAATAAAATTAGATCTCGTGCCGATTGCTTTATCTGCGGTTGAAAGTTTTAAGCCTTTGGCAATTCGGGCGGAACGTTCCATACTTTTTGAATCAAGTGAATCTTCAATATTGGTTTATGCTGACGCCGACAAACTACATCAAATCATGGGTAATCTTTTGGGTAATGCGATTCGGTTTGCAAATAAAATTGTTTCCGTAAAGCTTTCGATTGAATCTGATTATGCCTTGATAGAGGTTATTGATGATGGAGAAGGAATAGGTGAGAAATGCCTTCCGAGAATTTTCGAAAAGTATTATCGAGCAGATACAGCTGGGAAGAAAAGTCATATCGGACTCGGTTTGTCTATTGTGAAATTGCTTGCCGAAGCGCATGGCGGCAGTGCAATTGTCGAAAACACCGGAAGTGGAGCAAAATTCGGAGTCAGGATTCCTTTGGCGAAGAACGCGTGAATTAATTGAAAAATGGAAATTGGAGGCACAGGCGCTCCGCGTCAATGGGCGCTCCGCGTCAATGGGCGCTCCGCGTCAATGGGCGCTCCGCGTCAATGGGCGCTTCGCGTCAATGGACGCCTCGCCTGTGCAAGTACCGCATGCTTATGCAGACGTCTGAGAGTTAGAGAGCAGAATTATCCAGAATAACGGCATGCGGGTCGGATCGTGTGCAAGACCGAAAATTAGAATGAATATCAGCATTGCATCGGTCTTTCTTTTTTTTAGCGTAGTGAGAATTAAAACCAAAAGTGAAAATGCTCCAAACCATCCGAATTCAAGCAGAGACTTGAAGTAGAGATCAAGCCCGTATCCGCTTCCTGCTCCGATTCCAAAGAGAGGTATCCAGTTCGACCACTTTACAATGTTGATTGCAAATTCGAGTCGGTCAAAAGGAAACAAAGTATTGGCGATTATGAAAGCTGTAAAAAGAGCGGAAGTAATAATTACGTAAAGTGATAAATCGCGGCGCGATTGCATGAGCAGCGGCAATGCTGAAAATAAGATTGCAACAAGAGCTCCTCTAGAGCCGATTGCGGCAGTAATACCGAACCAGAGAATAAATTCGAATAGGTGTTTTGGAGCAGAATACAAAGCTATTATTCCAAGCAATCCGGTAATGAAAGCGAGTCCGTTTTTTGTTCCAAAAAAACCTGCAAAAAAATTATTTTCTCTTACAAGGTCAGGACATAGAAAGAGAAACGGAATCGAAGCGAGAAGTGAAACCTGAGTTCCGATTCTCAATCCATTGAGGAACAAAGTTATGTCTCTGCGAGAAACGACAACTCCGGAAAAAATTGCGAAGAGAGTGAAGAGTGAAACTGTGGAATTGCTGTTTCCTGCAAGAATAGAAGCGCAGAGAGCGATGATAGCCAGTAAAGAGATGCAGTCGTGACTAGACTTAATTTTGGAGTTGATAACTTTCTGGATCAATAAGGGAGAAGAGAGAATAAACAAAATGTCGAATAGAGAAATATGAAACGGTTGAGTGAAATGAATCAGAAACCGACAAGGCATTGCAAAGCCGAGAACCCAAAGTATCATGAAAGAATTATACACCGAGACACTGAGATTTATAAATAATTTCTTATTTTGGAGCTGACCAAAAAGTAGTATTTTGTCATTGCGAGCACCGAAGGTGCGAAGCAATCTCTTAATGTTAACAGATTGCTGGTATGTTATTAAATTTGAAATTGCAAATTGAAAAGTGCAAATTGAAAATTTTATTTTTCCAATTTTCATTTTTCAATATATTTCACACGTTCGGAGGCACGCCATGTTCCACGCAATTTTCTTTTGTCATTGCGAGCACCGAAGGTGCGAAGCAATCTCTTAATCGTGAATCTCTCTAGCCTGTGAATGATATTTAAGTTATTCTTTGCGCTTGGAGGTCACCTAATGAACTTGCAGAATCTTGTCAACTTGATCGGCATTCCAATCATAATTGGAATCGGCTGGATCTTTTCCGTGAATCGCAGAGCATTTCCGTGGCGAGTAGTTCTTTGGGGTGTGGCATTACAACTTATTTTTGCAGTTCTGGTACTTCTGACTCCGCCAGGCAGAGCGCTCTTTGCCTTACTGAATAATGTCGTCACGGGGCTTTTGAATTTCACAACAGAAGGAGCGGTTTTTGTTTTCAATGGTCTTGCAGTACCACCGAATCAAAGTCCGTGGAAAGGAACATTCGGAACAGGAACTGAATCTCTCGGCTTCTTTTTTGCTTTTCAGGTATTAACCACAATTATTTTCTTCTCGGCTTTGATGTCGGTTCTTTACTATCTCGGAGTGATGCAAAAACTCGTGGCATTTTTTGCGCGCATCATGAGCATTACGATGGGCACTTCCGGAGCTGAATCTTTATCTGCGTCTGCAAATATTTTTGTGGGGCAGACTGAAGCTCCTCTCGTTGTTCGACCGTATGTCGAGAAGATGACTGACAGCGAACTCATGGCGGTTATGACAGGCGGCTTTGCAACGGTGGCAGGCGGAGTAATGGGCGCTTATGTACTATTTTTGAAAGATTACTTTCCAAACATTGCGGGACATTTGATCTCAGCCTCGGTTTTATCAGCTCCAGCAGCACTTGTGATGGCGAAGGTGATGTTTCCGGAATTGGGGATGCCTGCCACAAAAGGTAAAGTAAAACTGGATGTTGAAATTAAAGACGTGAACATATTGGATGCCGCCGCCAGCGGCGCATCTTCCGGAATGACGCTTGCGATAAATGTTGCCGCAATGCTTATTGCGTTTACGGCGCTGATTGCAATGTTCAATTTCGGGCTCGATTGGTTCGGAGACCGTCTCGCAGTTTTTTTACCGGAATCTATCCGCGGTTTTGCAACTAATCTTACTCTTCAAAATATATTAGGTTATCTCCATGTTCCACTTGCATGGATAATGGGAATACCTGCAAAAGATGCCTTCTTTGCCGGAAAACTTCTCGGAGAGAAACTTGTGTTGACTGAGTTTTTCGCTTACGTCGATTTAGCAAATATGCTGAAGAATCCGCTTGTCTCTTTAGACCCGCGAACGGTTGTAATCGTCACATACGGACTTTGCGGATTTGCAAATTTTGCGTCCATCGCGATACAGATCGGAGGAATAAGCGGAATCGCTCCGTCGCGCCGCAGTGACCTCGCAAGGCTTGGAATGCGAGCTATGGCGGCTGGAGCGCTTGCGGCGTACATGACAGGAAACATAGCAGGCGCATTTTACACAGGTGAGACCATACTGAAAGCCGATACTGCGCAGACTTCTGAAAATTTGCCTGCTGTTGAAATTTCCGGCAATTGAGGAAATAAGTTCGAATGGATGAAGTAACAAAACAGCAGAAGGAACTCTGGGACAGTATGAGTCCGGAGGAATACGAAGATATGACATACGGTTCGCCAATTATGCGGATTTTACGTGACGAATATCTTCTATCAAAATGGGCGCCGGATACGAAGGATAAACGTGTATTGGACATCGGTTGCGGGCATGGTGAGGTTTCGCTTGCTGTTTCAAATTACACTTCAAAAATAGTTGCGATGGATATTGCATTTCCATTTTTAGTGAAGGCAAAAGCGAATCTTAAAAAAAGAATCGAGATCGATTTGAATGCGGTGCAGGCTGACGGAATGAAAATTCCTTTCATAGACAACAGTTTCGACTGCGTTATCTCGATGGGAGGGATTCATCACATTCCAAATCAGTCACGCACTATTTCGGAGATTGCCCGCATACTTAAGCGTGGAGGAGTTTTTTACGCATTCGAGCCGAATCGCAACAGCATATTTACGTTCATTGATTTTTATTCGCAACTTATTTTCAACAATCCTGATTATTTGAAACCTTTTCAAGAATTTTTGCTGGGAGATAAATTTAGAAAGAAGATGCAGTTCGAGAAGGAATTGCATCCTTCTCTTTACTCGTATGAGGATTATGCGAAGGCTTGCGCTGCTAGTGAAATGAGTTTTTCGTGCGATCTAGTTTTGTTTCCTCTGCTTCCATTGCGGCTTTTGAGGCTCGATACGAAAGAATTGGCGTGGAGAGCGATGATTTCTTTGTCAAAGTTGTTGGCTCGAATACCAACTTTAAAGCATAAAGAAGGTTTTCTTTTTATCACTGCAAAGAAAAAATAATTACTAATCACTTTTTTATCCCCCAATCGAAGACATGATTCTCGATGGAGAAAATGGGCTGCAGGCAAATTCTTCCATTCCACCTTTTTCTTTCATAGCGACTGCTTTTTGAATTAACTTTCGAATTTCTTCTTCGTTATTATTTCTGACTGCCGGCCTCAGTTCGAATCCGATCCTCGAGAAGAGGCAATTGAATAAAGTGCCGTCTGCGCGGAGCCTCAGCCGATCGCATGACATACAGAAAGGATTGCTGAGTGATGCTATGAACCCGAACCCGCCTTCGCCATCTTGAATTTTGAAGAGCCTTGCTGAAGCCGCAAACCGCTCCTTATTTATCTCTTCAAAAACTTTTGCTCCGAAATGCTCTTCGACAATTTTTAATATCTCTCCGGCAGTTAATGATTTTGATGAGTTCCAATTAATTGATTCAAACGGCATGAGCTCAATAAATCTCACAAAGATTTTTCTACTCAAAGCAAATTCGATTAACGGAATTATTTCCTGCTCTGTTAAATTTCTCATTGCTATTGAGTTTAAAGAAACCTTCAGATTCGGTTTTGAAACTGCGTAGTCGATCGAGTCAATTACATCTGTCAGAGAATCGCTTTTGGACAAATTCGCAAATTTTATTGGATCGAGAGTGTCTAATGATATTGAAATTTTATTCAATCCGGATTCGGTCAGAGAATCGAGTTTATCTCTGAGCAGAAGACCATTTGTCGTCATTGCTATGGACTCAATTCCTTTTATTTTATTGATGAGACTGATAAGTTTATGAAGTTCATGCCTCAGTAGCGGCTCTCCACCGGTAATGCGAATTCGCTGAATCCCCAGCTCAGCGGCGATTTGAACGACCATCGCAATCTCTTCGAAAGAAAGAATATTTTCTTTTGCAAAAAGATTAGGATTACCGAGCGGCATGCAGTATGAACAGCGCAATTGGCAACGGTCAGTGACCGATATTCTCAATGTCTTGTGTTTTCTTCCAAAAGTATCTATGAGTTCGGACATGAATTTATTATACTCTTATGGAATAAATAATAAAAGTGGATTTTTTTGGTACTATTTAGAGGAGTATGCGATGAAAATCGGAATCGATATTGGCGGAACAAATGTTAGAGCCGGTTTAGTTGATATAGAAGGAAGAGTTGTGGACCGCGTCTCTGCGAAAACTCCTTCGAACGAAGAACCCGAAAGATTGATTGAGCTTATTATATCTTTATGCGGACAGCTGGGGCAGGCCGAGTCGGTTGGAATCGGTGCTCCGGGATTGATTGATCATTTGAACGGTATCGTAAGAATTTCTCCAAATCTTCCAAAGTGGCGTGACGTGCCTTTGAAGGCGCTTTTGGAGTTGAAATTGGCAAGACCTGTAAAAGTTGCTAACGATGTGAATTCGATTGCGTGGGGCGAATTTTTATTTGGAGCAGGAATCGGATCGAAGGACATGCTGGTAATTACTTTGGGGACCGGTCTAGGCGGAGCATTAATTCTTGACGGAAAACTTCATTTAGGAAAGAGCCACATGGCTGGAGAACTCGGACACAGTACTTTTATAAAGAACGGACTTTCATGTCCTTGTGGCAAGAGAGGCTGTGTTGAACAGTATGTTGCAAAGAATGCGATAATTAGAATTGCTCGAGAAAAGAACCCTGAGCTGAAAGAAGTCGATCCTGAAATAGTGGCTAAGGCAGGGCATAAAGGGGAAAAGTGGGCAATCGAGGTTTATGAAGAGATTGGTGATAATTTAGCTCGAGTTCTTGGCGGAGTCATACAGTTATTGAATCCTGATAGAATAATTGTCGGAGGACAAATTTCAAAAGCAGGGGAGCTTTTATTTTCGCCGTTGCGTCGAGCAATAATTAATGAGATTCAGCCGGCATTGCGCGAGACTTTTGAAATAAAAAAGAGCGCTCTTGGAAACGATGCAGGAATAATCGGAGCGGCGTTTCTGACGTAATTCTCGGAACCGTGCAAGTAGATAATGCGATAAAGATGCGGTGGGGCGGCAAGGCGCCACGCGCCAATGGACGTATGAAATAATTGAAAAATGAAAATTGGAAAAATAAAATTTTCAATTTGCACTTTCCAATTTGCAATTTCAAATATAACGGGAGATGTCATGGAGGCACAGTT
>PEWQ01000041.1 GCA_002780065.1 Candidatus Hydrogenedentes bacterium CG07_land_8_20_14_0_80_42_17 | reverse complement strand
GCATAATGCGTCTGCAGGATTATCAAATACGGCAAAAATGCTGTCGCCGATAGTTTTAATGACGCGCCCGTCGGCTTTTTCAATTAGAGGAAATAAGGCTCGATTATGCTGTTGAATCATGGAAAGCCCGTCGTTGTCGCCGTGCTTTGCAAAAAAACGTGTTGAGCCGACTATGTCAGTAAAGAGAATTGCAATTGTTGTAGCGCGAGAATTATTAGTTGCATTTTCAGATTTCATTATGACAAAAGTTTACTTCAAATCTGATAATGGTCAATCAACCCCGCACAGGCCATTGCGCGTGCTGAAAGTTAAATTTATTCTTCTTCCATTTGCTTCTTGTCTATCACGGCTCCGTGACTGATTACATGTAATGGAGCTTTGTGATACCAGAGCGCCTCGTATACTGACTTGGCATCAAGAACAACCAGATGCGCCGCTCCGCCAATCTTCAAACCAAAGTTATTGATGTTTATGCACTTTGCGGGATTTACGGTTATCATGTCGTAGATCGTCTCCATCTCAGGAAATGTCGTCATCCACAAAAGATGCACGTTCAGGAATCCGACCTCTAACATGCTGTTTTGACCGAATGGATAATATGCGTCGCAAATGTCGTCCTGCCCTAGACAAACAAGATTCTTCTGTTCTAAAAGTTCCTTTACTCGAGCGTGAAGCGGACCTGTGTGCGGATCTGAGACTACACCCATTCCTGCTCTTCTCAAAAGAGCAGAAACTTTTCTGAAATATGGTTCCGGATATTGCGACATCGCTCTCGCATGATGTGCAAGCGAGCGTCCGATTCTTCCCGTTTCAATAGTCTTTACAGCCAGCATCTCGAGCGTCTTTAATGTTGGATCGCCGGCGTCGTCGACAAGCATCGAAATATCTTTGCCGTATTCCTCCGCTATCTTCATCATTTCGTCGATATGTGTCTGCTCGTCCTTTTCTGTATACTCTAACCACGGAATGCCGCCGACTACATCCGCTCCAAGATCCATCGCTTCTTTGATGAGATCAACGGTGCCGGGCTCGCGCACTACTCCGTCCTGCGGAAATGCTACGACCTGAACATCGACTATTCCTTTGAATTCATCTCTGCATTTCAACAGAGCTTTCAGACCGATCAGTTTCGCTTTTGAGTCGACATCTGCAAATGCTCGAATGTGAGTATTACCATTCAGCGCCGCTTTCTTCAGCGCTTTTCTTACATTCGGAATAATCCACTTTTCGTTGTAACGCTCTTTGATTCGCGCCGCCAACTCAATAGCTGTCATCGCCGCGCCCATGCTCTCTCCGTGATATGCGCTCAATGCCTTCGAATCCATCATCGTCAAGGTGTAAACCTTGCAGAGATGAAGATGCGTGTTTACGAATGATTCTGTGACTAGATTTCCATCCGCATTAATATTTGCTTTGCCTTTTCCCGGTATCTTTCCTATTTTTTTTATTACACCTTTTTCGATCCCAATATCTACAAGACCTTTTTTGCTTCTGAGCTGAGCATTCTTAATGACTAAATCGAAAACCATAAAATATCCTCCTATTTTTCTTTCATTTTTCTTTGAGCTAATTTTGCGCCCTTGAGTATTGTTTCGTAACCGGTGCATCTGCAGAGATGCTCTCCAAGCGAGTTAAAAATTTCTTCTTCGGTTGCATTTATGTTCTTCGTAAATAATGCGTATAGCTCCATAACTATTCCTGGAATGCAGAATCCGCATTGAACAGCGCCGGCATCGATTAAAGACTGTTGAATAGGATGAAGCTTTGTACCCTCTGCTAAGCCTTCGATTGTGACGATCTTTTTTCCGTCTGCTTTTTCCGCTTTCAGCCAACAAGATTTAATTGCCTCGCCGTCTACGACAACAGTGCATGCTCCGCAATGAAAATCATCACAGCCGCGCTTGGTTCCGGTTAAGTCGAAAGCATCGCGGATTATATCGATAAGAAATTCATGCCCTTCAATCTCGACTTTTTTTGTTTCTCCGTTTACGGTTAGAGTTATTGTCTTCGACATTTTATCTGCCTCCCTGCGCGTTCGAACGTTCTTCCAGAATCTTCTTCATCTTTTCCGGTGTGATTGGTATTTCAAAGAGGTCAACTCCTATTGCGTCGTATATTGCGTTGAGAATAGATGGAGCTGGACCTATCGTAGGATGCTCGCCAATGCCTCTGGCGCCGAATGGCCCGATTACGCCGGGAGTCTCATGACATATCACAGTCCATTTCTTCGGCATATCTTTTATGTTTGGAAAACGATACTTCGAGAATAATGCATTCGAACATTTTCCATTCGTATCGTATTTAATTTCTTCGCATAATGTTGCTCCGATTGCCATCATAGCTCCGCCTGTGATTTGACCTCGGATTTGAATTGGGTTTATCACCCTTCCAACATCGAAGCAGGAGGCAAAATGGTCGATGAAAATTTTTCCTGTCTTCTTTTCGATTCGTATCTCTGCGGCTTGCGAGCCGAATGTGTAAGATACTCCTGCCGACCCAAGTCCGGTTTCCGGATCAAGACCTGAATAGCGGGGAAGCCGCGCCGCGTAGGTTGCTTGAGCTACTTCGCCGACTACGATTCCGTTCTCGTGCATGTATCCGCGAATGAGTTTTGTCACTTCTATTTTTATTGTCGGATCATATGAGAGAAAAACATATTCTCCATCGTAATCGAGTAGTTCAATATCACACCTCAAAGCGTGAGTTGCAGTTTGCTTCAAAATTTCTATTGCTCTCAAACAGGCAAGTCTGACCGCTCTGCCGCCTTGTTTCGTAAACATGGAACCTATAGTCTGCCATTCCCATGGTGAAAACTGTGTGTCGATCTCTGTGTAAACGTGAATGCGTGATGGATCAAGCTTTAGAGTTTCAGCCGCAACAAGTCTTACGACATTTCGCAATCCCTGTCCGACTTCGGCTCCGCCGCAGTTTATTACAACGCTTCCGTCAGCATTGAATTTTAC
Source organism: Candidatus Hydrogenedentes bacterium CG07_land_8_20_14_0_80_42_17 (assembly GCA_002780065.1). Classification (GTDB taxonomy): domain Bacteria; phylum UBA8481; class UBA8481; order UBA8481; family UBA8481; genus UBA8481. Next base: position 1,901 of record PEWQ01000041.1, on the reverse strand, counting down.
GTAAACGCCTTTCGCCGAGAATGGAGCTCCTTTCGGAGTCTTCATGATGGCGGCAAATCCTCTGCCGTAATAATACTCTTCGTCTTCTTTCTTCTCTTTCGGTTTTGAAAAGATGAGATTTTTTATCGTGTCTGAACATTTTCTGAGATCGCCGTTGTACTCGTTTATGATTTCGCCAAGCGGAGCTTCTTTGCCGGGCGCAAGATAATTTTTCTCGCGGAGCTTGAACGGATCCATCCCTAGTTTTCGAGCGAGAATATCCATGGCTCGCTCCATTGCAAATTGCGTTTCTTGATGGCCGTAACCGCGATAGGCTCCGATTGGAGCTGTGTTTGTATAGACGAGATACGACTCGAGAAATCTGTTCGGTATTGAATACGCTCCCGGAGAATTATGCCCTGCGGCGATAGATACATGTATTCCTGTGTCAGAATAAGCTCCGGTTGAATGAAGGATTTTTGTTTTAATTGCGGTGATAGTTCCGTCTTTTTTTGCTCCTAATTTAATCGAGGTTCGAATTCCATGTCCTAAAAGTGTTGAGAGGAAATCTTCTTTTCGAGTTGCTATCCACCGTACAGGATGGCCAGGCGCGAAACTGGCAATATACGCAACTGTCTGCTCGACTGTGATGTCCGACTTGTATCCGAAACATCCGCCAAGTTCCGGTATATGCACCCGCACATCAGATTCAGGTTTGCCGTAAACTCTTGCGACCTCTTCGCGTATTATGAATGGACAGATCGAAGATGACCATATCTCGATCATTCCGTCTTCGTGAAACCATGCAATTGCACCGTGAGGCTCGATTGCGGCGCACGAACCGAATGGATAGTTGAACTCTTCTTCTAATATTACGTCAGCTTCGGCAAAACCCTTCTCAACATCACCTTTGATAAGTCTATAATGATTGGCAATGTTTGTGTTTGCCTTCGGCCCCATGCCGGGCAGATGCCAGTAATTTCCACTCTCTTCATGTATAAGAACTGCATCTTTTTTGAGTGAGTCTCTGGCATCGATATAAACAGGCAATGGTTCGTACTGAACTTTAATCTTCTTCAAAGCTTGTTTCGCTTGATATTCAGTCTTCGCAATTACAGCCGCTAACGGTTCACCCATGTGCCGCACTTTGTCGTCGGCCATAGGTATGTAATCTCTAATGTTGTCGCCGTATTGATATTTTTCTTTACAACCTTTTCCTGTTACGGCTTTTATTACGCCTTCGCATTTTTCCGCTTCTGATGTGTCTATCGACAGAATGCGCGCATGAGCGTATTCAGGTCTGAGGATAGCAGCATACAGCATTCCAGGGAGTTTAATATCAGCGACGAAAAGAGCTTTTCCTGTCGCCTTCATTACTGCGTCCGGCCTAGTTATATCTTTGCCAACATATTTAAGAGTCATTGCATTCTCCTTTTCAATTAAGGATTCGTATTAATTTTCATTGATTCAATGATGATTGTCAAAAGAAAATGGGGACGGTTCCTATTTTCGATAACTTCAGAGCAATGTTTGCTTGACATAATTTGGTAAATTGATAGATTTATTTTCAAGGAGGGGTGGTAGTTCAATTTGGTTTAGAGCGTCGCCCTGTCACGGCGAAGGTTACGGGTTCGAGCCCCGTCCACCCCGAAGTAATAGAAGTGCTGTAGTCTGTGTCACTGACTATTTTATTTAAATTTTCTTATCTCATTTATCAATTGAAATTCACGAAAAAAGTTTTTAGAATAATGAATTCTCTGGCGGCGTAGCTCAGAGGTAGAGCAGGCGTCTCATAAGCGCCCCGTCGGCGGTTCAATTCCGCCCGCCGCCAACGGCGGCGAAGTTAAAAATAGATGCGCAACAGGAAGTTGCGCAACACAAGGAATCAAGGCGCGAAGGAAAAGCGCCGTCTTCCGCCCGCC
>PEWQ01000090.1:0-4249 GCA_002780065.1 Candidatus Hydrogenedentes bacterium CG07_land_8_20_14_0_80_42_17 | reverse complement strand
ACGCGAGGCGTCCATTGACGCGTAGCGCCTGTGCCTCCAACAAAATAAAAATTCTTCATCTGTAAAACTTGATCGCTTTTTCAACGGAAGATATTTCCGGTTCCACAATCGGAAGCTCCGGAAGCCGCCTCGTAACTGCCTCTACATCCTTCAAGCCATTTCCTGTAATCAAAACGACAGCTTTCTCATCAGGTGCAATTATTCCTTCTTTGGCGGCTTTCAATAATGCCGCAACTCCACACGCCGCCGCAGGCTCCGCAAAAATTCCCGCTCTGCGCGCAAGAAATGCTTGAGCCTCTAAAATCGCCTCATCTGAAACTGTCAAAGCTCTTCCGTTCGATTCCCTAATTGCTTTCACTGCGGCAGCACCGTCGCGTGGAAGATCAACTGAAATTGAATCCGCAATTGTTGAAGCTTTCACCGGTCTAATTATTCCGTCTCCGTTTACTGCATCCGAAATTGCCGAAGAGCGTTCGGACTGAGCCGCAAGCAATTTCGGAAGTTTATCAATCAACCCGAATTGCATAGCATCTCTAAATCCTTTTGCAGTACCTGAAATAATATTTCCGTCTCCAACAGGGACCACGACCCAGTCGGGAAGATTCCAATCCATCTCTTCAAGAATTTCAAAACTGACAGTCTTCTTGCCTTCTCGAGTATAAGGATTATAGCCCGTGCTTCTGTTATACCAGCCGAATCTCTTAGAAGCCTCCAGAGAAATATCGCATGCTGAATCGTAATTTCCGTCGACAAGAAAAAGTCGCGCTCCAAATGTCACTAACTGAGCGATCTTGCCTTTCGGAGCAGACCGCGGCACAAAAATCCACGGATGAAAACCTGCGGACGCGCCAAGGCATGCTGAAGCGGCGGCGGCATTACCCGTTGACGCAGTGCAAATTTCTGTAAATCCAAATTCAATCGCGCGGGCTAAAACTAAAGCTGAAGCACGATCCTTGAAAGAAGATGACGGGAGTCTTCCATCGTCTTTGAACCACACTCCGCCAATACCAAGTTCTCGCGCAATGTCGTCGCGGCGATGTAATGGAGTATCGCCAACCGGCAACGGTGGAAGTGAGTCTCTAGATTCGATCGGTAAAAGAGAAAGATATCTTCCGATTCCCTTTCCGCCGAACGAATGTCTAGTCACTTTTGGATTTTCGTATGCGACCTCGCAATTCGCTCCGCAGGCCGGACATACATAAGCCGAAGGCAATGGCTCAGTTTCAATGCCGCATGCAATACATTTCAATGAACGTATTATTCCCATTTTGCACACCTCTCATGAACATAAAAAATTCTTCCCGCTCCTTCACATTTGAACGCATCGGAGCGGATATTTTCTCCGCACTCAACACATCTGCGCTGTCTGCCTTTTAGGCGTTTGAAAAATTTTCTTTCGATAACAGCAGAGTGTAATCTCTTAAATGTAGAACAATTTTGTTTTGCAAGCAGAATCCTCTTCTCAGGAAATGCCATGATGTATGAAAGAGAAAATTCGTTCAAAGCGCGGTAGCATCGCATCTTATTCTTTTCGCTTATTTTCAGTAAGTTTAAAGCATACGGAGGAAGACCGAGAGAAATCAGGTAATTCATAAATTCTTCTTCGATCATTTTTTGGAGCGTTCCTACAATAGACGCGCGTTCAACTGTGTAGCCCAGACGCCTAAGGTCGCGCTCCGACGAGTCGAATAAATCACTTCTGCAGAGTACTACCTTTTCAGGCACAAAATTATTCTCATATCGAAGAGTAAGCAGTAATTCTATAACTGCCGACGAGATAATTGGTTTTAATGCACTGCCAAATGAAAACCATTCAGGTCCTATTATTTTACTGCGGAAGCCATTGCCCTGCACAGCGCCGATAACGGCTCCGCCAAGCACATTGCCGGTTCCGGCATCATCGAAAGCTATCGAGAAATTAGATGTTAACACCTGAATAGTATATCAGAATAATAATATCAGAGTAAATTTTTTCCAATGGAGTAAAAAAATTGAAAAGAGGTAGGCTACCGTTCGATTGTATTTTCTACGATACTCGGTCCTTCTCTATTCTTTGTTCTTTATTCGGATAGTAAGAATAATAATGATAGTAATAATTTCGGCCAAGATCGCCTTCAGGTCTGACTTTATTTAAAAATATGCCAAGCACTCTGCCGCGAGCTGTCTCCAGCTTCGATTTTGCTCGAAGCAAAACATCTCTCGGAGAACGTCCCTGACTGTAAACAATCACAGTTCCGCCTGCCATTGACGAAATTATAGACGCATCAGCTACTGGAAGAATTGGAGGGCAATCGATCAATATTGCCGAGTAAATACTTGAAAGCTCCCTCAGCAAATTCCCGAGTCCCATTTTTAATAGCTCCACAGGCTGGCCTGGAAGAGCTCCAGTTGGCATAACATCAAGATTCTCCACAAGTGTCGGATAAACTCCGATTCTCCACGGAATATATCCATTCAAAACCTCGCTTGCTCCGGAATGTCCCATCAATGAAAATATCTTGCTGATTCCGGGGTGTCTGAGATTGCAATCTAGAATTATCGTTCGCTTTCCGGCAAGAGCTAATGCTATTCCAATATTCGCCGACGAAGTTGTCTTACCTTCTTGAGGCGTAGCTGATGCAAAGAGAAGAACCCGATTCCCTTCATTGAAGAAAGTGAATTCTAGAGTAGATGCCAAAGAGCGATAAGCTTCGCTCGAAGGGTCCCTGGGGTGATAATACAAAACTGTTCCCGGACTTTCATATTCAAGAAAACCCGGTCCCCTTTCTGTGTCTATTTTTTCCGGAGGTTCCAGCACAACTATCGGAGCAACTCCCAAAACCGGCAGTCCGATAAATTCTTCGATCTCTTCAATCGTCCGAATCGAAGTGTCCATAGTCTCCAAAAGAAATGCGAATGCTAAGCCAATCATCATTCCGAGCGCTAATCCAACTGTCTGATGAGCTCTCTCGTTTGGATAAATCTTCACAGGTGCGGCCGCGGCGCCAGTTAAATTAACTCCACCGCTCTTCGATTGCCTGATGATTTTCTGCTGTTCAAGCCGCTCCCAAAACATTGAATAAAGATTCTTCGAGAGACTTAACTCCATATCCAAATTCGAATAAATAACCTGGTCACTTGACATCGTGGACAACGCCGCATCGAGCTCCGCTATCCTTCTTCGAATGTCGGCAAGATTTCCCTCGCGTGAATGAATAGCTTTTTCCAGCCGCTCCATACGATCTTTTTCATAGTTCTTCTTAAGTTCTTCTATCTGTGAATCAAGCCATTCAAGATTTTCGTTTATCGCAACCAGTGAAGGATGGTTCGGAGTATACCGCTCCAGTATTGCGCTCTTCTTTGATTCAAGATCCCGCTTTTGCTGAAGAATAGATGTTATTTGAGGAATGTCTCGCATCCATGCAGTTTCAGATTTCTGCTTCATCTCATCAATTTCATCGCTGATTCTCGAGGCCTCGATCATAAGGTCCTGCCGCATCTTTAGCTGTGCTCCAACATCAGAACCGAAACCGCGCACTACATTTGTTCTCTTGAATTCAATCATCGCGGCTTCAGCATCCTCGAGCCGCTTGCGGTAAAGCTCAATTCGCTTTTCTAGAAAATCTATAACTTCGTCATCTTCTTTCCTATCCCACTCACGTTCAAGTTTCTGATAAACCTCGCAAAGTGAATTCACGTAATTCTCTAAAATATTCGGATCGGGGCCTGAAGCTGAAACCGTAATCATATTTGTGTTCGGTAATTCGGATACGGAAATAATTCCGGTCATCTGCCCAACTTTTGCTTGAATTTCAGATTGAGGAGAAGAATCTGTCAGCATCCCCATCTTGCGAAGTGCGGCTTCTATACAGGCTGGAGAACGAATCTGCCTCATTGCAGTTTCTATCGGATGGCCTTTGTAGTATAACCACTTTTCCATGCCTTCTGTCGCAATTGCTTTAGTGACTTCTATGTTCGCACTCGTCTTGTAAATTGGAGGAATTGACCTTGAGTAGATAAATACAATCAGAAAAACAGCAATCGTTACAAAAATAATCGACCACACTCTTCTCTTGAGTATTCTTATATAGTCGGCTAATCCCAGTTCATACTGTTTAATTGTTTTCACCTCTAGCCATTGTCAAATCCAATTCTTGAATAAACATAATAATTATTTTTAGAATTCAGTGGGGTGCATGGCGAAAAAATGGCACTTTCACGCGGCCAGAGCACGGGGCGCAGACCAAGATGCATCCCATCGATTCGTATA
>PEWQ01000024.1 GCA_002780065.1 Candidatus Hydrogenedentes bacterium CG07_land_8_20_14_0_80_42_17 | reverse complement strand
TGTAAGTGATATTGTGCGTTCTCGAAAACGCCAATCAGGAAGTCCGATTGAATTAAAAAATAATCTCTTCATTTTGAAACGAAGAGGATTAGTGTCCCTATCTAGTTCTATCACTCTGTTGTCCGAAGACTTTCGATTGCCAACGCAGAGTACAGATGAATGCCCAATTTTTTCTAGCGCATTCATAAGATTAAATGCAGCTTTGGCCGCGCCGCCGTAATCAGTAGCGTTTACGTGAAGAATTTTCATTCAAAATTTATGCAACTTTCTTTATCGTTCCGTAAGTCTGTGCTCAAAATGCGCCTTTACCTCTTCAACTTTTTTAGTTGCAAAATACCATTCCAAAGTTTTTTTCAATCCATCGAAGAATTTCACTTTCGGTTCCCAATCCAAAAGTTTTTTTGCCAGAGAATTATCAGCTACGCGGTTCATGGGACCGACAGGCATATCAGGTCTGAACTTAATTTCAGCATTGTGCCCGGAAAGCCGCATAACCTCGCGCACAGCATCGATTACACGTATTCGCTCCATCGTTCCAAGATTTACCGCGGTGCCGTTTTCTATCCGTTCCGCCGCTTTTATCGTTCCATTAACTATATCTTCCACATACGTCCAGTTTCGAATCTGCTCACCATTGCCCCAAACCTCGAACGGATTCTGCTTCAAAAAAGCTCTGGCAATCATCGCAATAACTGCATGATTCTCGTGACCTCTTGGACCGTAAACCGTGAAATAGCGGCAAGAAGCGGTCTTTAGACCATATTGCTTGTGATACGCCTGAAGAGTCAGCTCTGCCATTAATTTTGCCCAGCCGTACATGTTATCTGCATCGTACGGCGGCGAGACCATATCTTCTGTCAGATATATTTCTGCAGAAGGATCAGTCTGCCGAAAATTCGGATAAGCACAACCCGACGAAGCAAAAATTATTTTTTCAACTCCGGCTTTATGCGCAGTTCTAAAAACCAGTCCGTCTAAAATTAAATTAGTAGAACACTGAACCTGATGAAGATCTACATATCCTCTTCCGCCATGATCTGCGGCGAGATGAAATACAGTATCGCGATCCTTTACGCTCTTCTCGACAACAGCCGAATCTAGCAGATCTCCGCGAATAAATTCAAGCTCACCATTTTTTATATGAGACTCGATATTGGAAAAAACTCCGCTCGAAAGATTATCAGCCACTCTGACTTGAGCGCCGCGTCGGATTAATTCATCAACTAAATTCGAACCTATAAACGAAGCGCCTCCAGTGACTAATACCTTTCTCTTACTCCAATCCATTCTCGCAACTCCTTCCGTTCTTATTAACTCCAACCGCATAGTAATGAAATCGTGAATCTTCTTCAAGATGTGTAAGTATTCTCCAACAATCGAAAATTGTTGTTCCGGAAGACAATTCATATTCCTTGCCTATTCCTGCATAATCTTTCCACGGAGTTGTTACGACAATGAGTTCAGAAGATTCCAAAGCTTTATCTAGGTCATCGCATAATTCCACCGAATCCGCCAAACGTTTTCTTGCATCATTCATTGCTTTTGGATCATGAGCCATAACTTTCAATCCTCTTCTGCATAACTCATTTGCAAGATAAACGCCCTGAGATTCCTCAGCAACGTTTGTGTCGGGTTTGTATGAAAGGCCGAGTATCAAAACTTTTTTATCTTTCGATAGAGAAACTATTTTGTCCGCCAGCCATGACGTAATCCTTCTATTCTCTTCATCCGTAGTTACCGCGAGTAAAGCATTCTCTCCGACTCTTCTGCCTACTTCCGCCATTGCTTTATTGTCTCGGGGAAAACACGGTCCGCCGTATGCAACAGCGCCTTTAAGATATTTTCTGCCGATTCTTGAATCGAGACCAATAGCTGAAGTCACAACATCAGAATCGGCTCCGGAGTAACCACTGCAAATGCGCGCAAGCATATTCGCAAATGTTATCTTAGTCGTAACAAACGAATTCACGGAAAGTTTTGTTATCTCTGCATTGATAATATTCATTCGAACAGTGCGCGCTTTATTCTCACAAAAGCGTGAGTAAAAGCGTTCCAATAGTTCACCGGCTCTACTGTCACTTTCTCCAACCAAAACAAAATCCGGATTCAATAGATCATGAATCACACTACCGAGCGCAATAAATTCAGGATTGTAGCAGACTCCGAAATCCTTACCGCACTTTTTCCCGGATGACGACTCCAAAATGGAAATCAATTTCTTTTCCGTATCGCCAGGCATCACTGTAGATGTGAGCACAAAGAGATGATAACCTTTTTTATTCTTTATTGCCTCTGCAGAAGCTTTTGCAGATGAAACTACATATTTAGTCGAGAATCCGCCTGTTGATTCGCTTGGGGTGGGAACTAAAAAAAATGTCACATCCGTATCCGTGATTTTTGAATAATCCCCAACAGCAATAATTCTCGAAATATTTTTTGAGATCAGTTCTTGCAATTCCGGTTCATCAACCGGCGCCTTGCCTTGATTCAATGCTCTGACTTTTGCTTCATCATTATCTATTCCAATTACCTCAAAACCCCGGTGCGCAAGCGCCGCAACAAAAGGAGCTCCGAGTTTGCCCAATCCAACAACCGATATTCTATCTATATCTTTCATACCATACCTTACTAATTTTGTGTAGCTTTGAATAGTTATCGGCAGAAATGTCAAATTATTCAAGTATTTTCTCGAAATAACTCAAATTTTGATAGCTCATAGCGATTATAAGTGTTTGCATGTGTCATTGCGAGGAGCAGACTCGCTGAGTCATCGCGACTAAGCAATCTGAAAAAATGATGAATGAGGAGTGATGAATGATGAATGAGGATGAGCGGGTTCAGTTGGAATTAGGTATTGTGTCCCTCTAATTAAGCAGAAAACATCCTAGCCCGTAAATATTCTCCAAGGCATTTTCTGAACTTGCGTCTGTCACAAACGATAATGCTGTTTCTCTATCGACCATTACCCAACGATTATTATCGTCCTTCAGCCAAAAAGATTCTTCGAGAACTTCAAAACCTTTTAAAAGAAGAGGAAGTCTAATTTTGCCGTAAATGCGATGAAGCGGAGAATAAACTTTATCTACTCCAACTGGAATCGTCATAACCATTCGAGCAGACGGAGTCATAAGAAACTTCAAACGCGCCATTGCAGAGATATCACCATCCGAATTTTCTATTGAAACTCCATAGCGGCCAATTAGTCCCACATGCTCGACAGTCGAACAATTGATTACCAATTCGAACGAAGACTCATTGAACGGAATTGAGAGCAGATCACCTTTAACAAATTTCAAACGCGGATGAGAATATCTCCAGCCGATATCCTGAATGTCCAACGCGGTGACATCATAGCCCTTCATTGCGGCAATAAGCCCCATCTGCGATCCGCCGTTTCCGAAATCAAGAGCTCTCCCATCTCCATCAGGCATCTTTGCAGAACACCACGAATATTCAATCTCCCGATCGCCTGACAATGTCTTCTTTTTAGTTATATTCATATCAGTTTCCTTTCATCGGGCCGAGCCCAAAACCAAATTGGCTTCAAAAAAAAATCAAAGCATTTCCAAAAAAAACTTTCTTTTGCTTCTGCCTTTACATAAGGCATTATTCTTTGAAAAGCGCGTTTTGAATTTGATATATCTACGATACAAGCTTTAACGAGAAAAGAAAATATCGTAGCCCAAAACTTATTGCTATTGTAAGCGTAATCGATTCCGCGTAGATAAGCGTTGCTGATTATTCGTTTACGTTTTGATTTTAAATTTACAGGCAAATTAGAATCTTTAACTATTTTGCACATTATGCGGACGCAATCATTTGCCGCTCCATTTCCTTTCTTCAGCCAATAGCTGGGCACATCTCGCGCATTAGCTAGAAGCTCCGGAACGTAAAGTATCTTTCCTGTTAATCCAACTCTGTACCAAAGATCTCTGTCCATGAAAATCAAATTCGGATCGAGCATACCGACTTTTTCAATTGCTCGCCGTCGAATAAATGTCGCTGGCTGAGGCAATCCGTGCTCACAATGCTCAATTGCATGTTCGAGATTCCAGCCGCGCATGTAACTGCACATCCCGATTTTATTTCCAGCCGCGTCAATACGTCCGCAGTCTCCGTAAATAATATCTGCTTCTGAATCGTTCTCAAATAACTCTATCACCTTACTGACAGCGGAAGGAGTCTCCCATGTATCGTCTGCATTCAGCCATGCAAGTATCTCGCCGCGGCTCATCCGCCAGCCCTTGTTTATTGCATCAGCCGCGCTTCTGTCCGGCTCGGAAATCAAGCGTATCCGTTCTCCATAACCTTTTAAAATATCAATCGAACCGTCAGTAGATTCACCGTCAATAACTATGCATTCGATATGTTTATAGTCTTGTCCAAGAATGCTGTCGATAGTTTTAGAAAGATATTCCCTGCGGTTTTTTGATGGAACTATGACTGAAACAGTAAGCATGTTATTTCATATTCCCGTAAATCATTTTACCATCTATGCTTTGAATTTATTTTCCACATCTCTTCTTTCTTCAATTCTTCGAACTCTCTTTTATTTAGCAACCTCATTTCAAAAAACAGTTTCGCAAGTTCAAATCCGAAATCTATCGCTTTCTGAATTCCGGAAATTGTCAATGCACGTATAGCTTTTGCGCGATCAAGCTTGCATCGGTTCCTCTCTTCACTATTCATTGCAACATAATCTTTCAGCCATACAGCTTCGCACCATAAAATCTGCCCCCTCGTCTCTTTAGATTCAGAGAAGAGGTTGTCGCGCTGTACCCTGTGAACCCGCATATCAAAAAGTAAAAAGTTTTTTTTCCTCATAAACTCATCAATCATGGAAAAAGTTGTTTCACCATGATAATTCTCCGTAAATCCGGTCTCTGTCTCGACCTCAAACGCTTCATCAAGAATTCTGCCGGCAGAAACAAGTATCGGAAGTTCCATGCCTTGCGTATCAGACTTGATTACATCAATTCGTTTTTCTTCTAACTCTTTAATCTCGGCCAATCTTTTTGTCTCAATTCTCTTTTCATCTACAATCTCAAATAAATCTTTGAATGAAAATCTATCGAGCCATTCTTTTCGCGGCTTTATCAATGAAGAGCATGAAGGAGAAGATGTAATATAAAACGTCGCTTCTTCTTTATTGCCGCTTATTGCGTAAGGAAGGTAAATAGATGAATGCAGATTTGAAGGCAGACTTGAAAGTCTAGAGCACTCATCAGAATCGGGCTCAAAACCTATAAGAGAGATTAAATTTTCAATAGGTTCCCAACGACCCGCAATTCCGCCGCTCGAGCCGAGATCAATAAACCCAATTCCATCCGAAGCTTTTATCTCATCTTCAAAAAGTTTCATTTATCACCTCGACTCCTTGTACGCAAAAATATGAAGAAGCAAATCGATCCCAAGATACTCTCTTCGTTGAATAAACGGCTGTCTGGATGTTGCACCGTGCTCTCTTATAGAATATCTGAATGAATTTTTTTGAAGTATCGAAAGTATCTCTCCAAGTTTCTGAGGCTTATCTTTGAACGAATGATATTCAATATAAATCCGTTCTGCATTCTTTAACTTTTTTTCCGATTCTGCTAGAACTTCATATTCCGAACCTTCAATATCCAGCTTCAAAAAATCCACTTTTGTTTCAAGATATTTCGACAGAATTGAGGTCTTTACTTTAATGGCTTTCCTCACGTCAGGAATATCAATAGCTCTGCCGCCATCCGCACCCTCGTGCCAGAATTCAATCTCAGTCTCTTCACTCCACAATGCTTTATCAAAAAATAAAACGTTTTGTAAATTCCACACTTCAACATTTTTGCTTAGTGTTTTGAAAAGCATTGGGTCGGGCTCAAATGCGATTATTCTTGAGTTCGGAAAAAGTGTCTTAAAATAAAAAACACTTAATCCAATATTAGCTCCACCGTCGATAATCAAAGGCGAAGAAGAATCCGATTCGAAGCAATAAACCTCTTCTTCGAATACAGAGTCAAAAGTAGAGACGGCAGATGCCGCATCAGTAAAAAAAGTTTTTCTGCCCAAAATAGCTGTCTCTCCAGCCTGATAACGGGGAAGAGAAAGTAACCGCGTTCGTTCAGAATTATCCATCTTATAATTCTGCATAACTACTCACCTACTAATCCTTTTTTTCATGTGATATCGGTTTCCTGCACAAAAAATACGTATCTTTTCTTTCGCTTTTTCCCCACTTTGAACTCCAGAATTCAATCTCTGCAAAATGAGGTGACAGAAAGTTTTTTAGTTCTTCTATTGAAGTAAATTCATTGACATGTTCAGGATGACCATGTCCTGTTGCTTCGATAAAAATTGGAGTTGACCCTATGAAGCATCCGTTGGAAGAAATAGAGAGCGCACTTGCTATTCGCCCCAAAATATCTGTTCCATCTTCGATGGAAAAGTGTTCTATAGCGGCAAACATAAATATTACATCATAATTTTTTAACGGAAAATCTTCTTTAGTAATGTCGACTTTAAAGAATTTCACATTTTCCCTTGAATAACGTTTCCTTGCAAGATTAAGCCCTTCCTCATTTCTGTCTATAGCATGAACTAGTCCGGCAAACATGCTGTAATAAAGTCCTGAGTAAATACCGTCTCCACAACATATATCTAAAACTTTGTCGCCATCTCTAATAAGCTTTGCCCCATAAATACCACGCTCATTCCATACCCAATAGTCAGGGCCGCAAAGCCAATCGAATCTATGATCAAACCACGGCAAACGAAATGAACCCCATAAGTTAGTATAGGAAATAGAGATGAATCGTGCGATGCGCACAATTATCGAAGCACAAAGGTTTAACAAACGATATTTAAGCCTAGCAGATATCAGCCTCATTTATTTCTTTCTCCTTATCAAAAAATTTTCAAGTAAAACAGCATCTAGTCCTGAATTTTTTAAAGTGCGCAAAGAATCTTGGGGAGAGCAACAAATCGGTTCTCCGTGCAAATTGAAAGAAGTATTCAGGAGCCCTCCAATGCTTGTTCGTTCGGCAAATCGAGTCACAAGCGCGTGAAGCTTCGGATTGTCGTCACGCGTAAGAATTTGAGCGCGCATAGTATCATCCGCAGGATGAAGCGCCGCGCGCAAATGTTTTCTCGCTAAAGGTTTTGAATCAAACGCAAGCGTCATATAAGGCGAAGGCAAAGATTTTGGATTCACAAGATAGAGTTCGGAATATTCTTGAAGTATCACAGGCGCAAAAGGCATCCAGAAATCTCTGTTCTTAACCTGATTGTTAATTCTTCGAATCATCATAGGATCATCCGGACGCGCAAGTATCGATCTATTCCCAAGCGCCCGCGCTCCATACTCCATCCTTCCGGCAGCTCGCGCTACGACAAAACCATTTTCTAGTAAATCAACTACATCATCATCCGAAGCATTTTCTTTAACTATATAACTTTCGTCTAACTCTTCTCTGATAGCTCTCACGCATTCTTCTTTCGAATATGCCGGTCCAAGATAAGTATTCGAAAGAGGTTTAATCGGAATAGAAGGCTTCATTTGATGCCAGAGCGCCCATGCCGCGCCTATTGAAAGCGATTCGTCTCCGCCGGACGGCCCGATAAAAATGGAATTAACTTCAGGCATCTCCATAATGCGTTTATTTATCTTCACATTCATAGAAACTCCACCCGAATATACAATGTCTCGAATTTCCGTTGCTGAAATGCAATTTCGAACCCACTCAACCGAAATATCCTCACTCCAATTCTGAACTCCTGCTGCAATTTCATCGAATCGAAATGCCTTCAACCTCTCCTTCAATGAAAAGTATATTTCCGGATCCGGGTTCGTATAATCAATCTTCATTCCAATTACTTTAAGATACGGTCTCATCGCATCGCAAACCTTGCGCCATCGGTATTCTTTTGCGTAAGGAGCCAGCCCCATCATTTTGTATTCATCGACTCCAGGCCTCATTCCTAATAAAAGCGTCGCATAACGATAGATACGACCGATTCCGCTTCCTACTGACTTTGATATGAATTCGAATTTGTTCTTCCGCCAAATTCCAACAGAAGCGCTGCAATCATCTCCATACCCATCTGAAGCGAGAACTAAAAGCGGCCTATCTGAAGTCGGTTTAGAAAAAATTGCATAAAACGAATGAGCAAGGTGATGATTCACTATATGAAGTTGGTCGTCGCGTTTTTTTAAATGAGTCCGAAAGATTTCTTTTCTGATTTCGCGAAATTCTTCGAAACTTGTCCGATCTAATTTCATGTCGTTCGTGCAATACGGTAATTCATGCAGTCTGATTTTATCCTTGAAGATATCGAGATAATTTACTTTTTTCTTTTCAATTAAGTAAGGCTTCCAAAATTCTTCCTGCTCACGAATGTAATCTGCAACGTCAAATGTTGCTTCGCGCTTGACGGCAATCTGAGCAAACGGAAGATTCTCCGTCACCATAGCGACTGAATCGATTTCTTCCGGAGTTATACCGGCATATTTCATGCACCATTCAATAGATCGAATCGGATAACCAAACTCATTTTTAAGCCGAGTTAGTCGCTCTTCAAAACATACCGCTACAAGATCACCGTCATGAAGTAATGCCGCGCTAGAATTATGTCCTTCAACAACGCCAAGAATATACATGTCTAGAAATTTATACTGAAACTCATAACTCACCAAGAATAATATTGCACCACGTACCGCAAACTACTATCCTTAAATAAAATTATCGAAAGTGTCAATGTATCAATATGACACTTTTTTTTATGCGCTCGAAACCTTTGCGAATTTTTCTCGCTGATCTTACTTACACAACTCTATCACTCGCTACTGAAGCTTATCCGCTCAATATTGGGCTCGTAGCTTCTTACGCAAATAAGCGTTTCGGAAAAAATATCGAAATGAAACTCTTCAAATATATCGAAGAACTTGAAGATGCAATCAGAAAAAACCCTCCTGATATTTTAGGAATGAGCAATTATCCGTGGAATAGAAACATTGGAATAGAATTTTTCAAACTTGTCTCAAATATTTCTCAACGCACATTAAAAATTATGGGCGGACCTAACATTTCACATGAGCAAAAAAAGAGAATTCAGTTTATGAAAGAAAATCCCGAGATCGATGCGCATGTTATTCTCGAAGGTGAAGAGTCATTTTCGCTTATACTCGAAAGAGTTCTTTCAAACGGACTGGAAAGAAGACAAGTATTTGAAACATCTTTGCCTGGAACAATATTTCGAAATGAAGAGAATGAAATCATTGAAGGCTCTGCAATACTTCTTCGAAAAAATCTGAATGAAATTCCTTCTCCTTATCTTGCAGGACTTCTCGATCCTTTCTTCGACAATCGTCTCAGTCCCATGATTGAAACCAATAGAGGATGTCCTTTCACGTGCGCATATTGTCATGAAGGGCATCCGGATATTTCTCACGTTCGTTTCTTCGAGCTCGATAGAGTTCTTGAAGAGTTGGATTACATTGCCGCACACGTCGGAAACCGTGTATCGAATCTTCTTATTGCAGATCCGAATTTTGGTATGTACGACCGCGACCTCGATATCTGCAGGCATATTGCCGATATAAAAAAAAGATCCGGATATCCGAAATTTATTTTTGCATCCGCCGGAAAAAATAAAAAAGAACAGGTCGCAGAAGCTGTGAAGATGCTTGAAGGCTCGATGAAACTCTGGCTTTCTGTTCAATCCATGGATTCGAAAGTTTTAAAGGCAATAAAGCGCGACAACATAGACTTTTCTATTATGATGAATATTAAAGACGAATGCGAACGGGAAGGAATAACAACTATCTCCGAATTAATTCTCGGACTCCCTGAAGAAGATTTCAGCAGTCATATCGAGTCGATCTCAAAAATAATCGATCTTGGAGTTGATCAAGTGACTACCTATACCTGCATGTTGCTGGAAGGAACTGAGCTTTCAACCGAACGAATGAGAAATAAATATGGTATTCACTCACACTTTAGAATTCTGCCTCGCGACTTTGGAAAGCTTTCTGATGGAATTATTTCAGTAGAAATTGAAGAGGTTGTCACATCAACAAACTCTCTTTCATTTGAAGACTATCTTAAGTTGAGACTCTTCCACCTGATTGTAAACGCAGTAAATAACGGAAAACCGTTCGGACCTTTGTTTAAATTTCTCCGTGAACAAAATTTATCCACCTTCCCACTTTTTATGGCTTTAGTTGAAGAAATTGATTCGGCTTCAGACGAAATTAAAAAGATTGTCGCTTCGTTTAATCAGAAAACTAAAGAGGAATTATGGGCTTCGAAAGAAGAACTTCTCGATTACATAAAAAAAGAAGAGAACTACAATAAATTGCTTTCAGGAGAATTAGGTGCGAATTTAATCCAGACACATGTAGCTATGTCAAATCTCATAATGACTGAATGGTGTAATTTTGTATTCGCTACTGCAAAAAAAATTCTAAGCATTCCTCACGAAGTTATTGATCAACTGCATCGTTTCTGCGCCGCAAGGGTTTACAACATCTGGGGTGAGAAGAGAAATTTAGATAATCCCGAGATTGAATTGAATTACGATATAGCCGCTTGGTATCAAAGAGGCAATGAAAATAAGATTAAAGCTTTCAAATTTAATTTTCCGCAAAGATTCAAATTTTCGTTTACCGAAGAACAAATGCGAATCGCAGACGAGTATATCGAACGCTTCGGCGCGACTCCGACAGGAATAGGCCGGATACTCATGAAGACAGATATGACAAGAATTTGGCGGGAAAAAGTAGAAAGGGTTTGATAGAGCCAATCTCATTACTAAGAAATGCGTCTTTCAAAAGCTCTAGTATTATATTTACTAAATGCAAACAGAGTTGCATTTAGTAAAACTTTATGCTATAAGATATAATATGGTAAAAAGAACATTTTGGTTGAAATTAGTAAATAAATATTGGAAAGAAAAAAACATTATATGGCTTGCGGGGGTTAGAAGAGTAGGAAAGACTTATCTCTGCAAAAGCATTTCCGGCGTCGAATATTTTGATTGTGAACTTCCTAGAATACGAATAAGGATGCAAGACCCCGAACTATTCTTAGATCATATAAAAGGTAAAAAAGTGGTTATTGACGAAATTCATCGCTTATCTAATCCCTCTGAAATATTAAAAATAGCGGCAGATTATTATCCTCAAACAAAAATTATTGCTACAGGTTCATCAACGCTTGGTGCTTCTAAAAAATTTAAGGATACTTTAACCGGTAGAAAAAAGAATCTCTGGTTGACACCTATGATTTCAAACGATTTGGTTGATTTTAAAAATAATAATTTAGAATATCGATTACTTAAAGGAGGTCTGCCTCCGTTTTTCCTCAGTAAAGGAATTACTGATTCAGATTATCAGGAATGGTTGGATTCTTTCTGGGCAAAAGATATACAAGAACTCTTTCGGCTTCAGCAGAAGAATTCGTTTCAGCGTTTCATTGAACTATTATTTACGAAGAGCGGCGGAATTTTTGAAGCTAATAAGTTTTCTACACCATGTGAGGTAAGTCGTACTACTATTGCTAACTATCTCGCTATACTAGAAAATACATTGATTGTTCATATTGTCCGTCCGTATTCTACAAAAAAATCATCAGAGATAATATCAGCGCCTAAAGTGTATGCTTTTGATACAGGTTTCGTAGCATATTACAAAGGATGGAATGAGCTTCATAATGAAGATAAAGTAATACTCTTTGAACATTTGGTAATCAGCGAACTTATTGCATATTCTCAATCACTCAAGCTATATTACTGGCGTGACAAAATAGGTCATGAAATTGATTTTATAAAATTAGAAAAAAATAAATCGTTAACTGCAATTGAATGCAAATGGGATTATAATAACTTTGATCCGAAAAATTTAATAGTGTTCCGAAAAAAATATCCGCATGGTAGAAATATATTAGTTTCAAATAATGTCAAAGAATCATTCAATAAAAAATATGGCAGTATCAATGTTAAAATAATAAACTTAGCGCATATTGGAAGTTCTATTTTCCGACCGCAGGAATAAGATTTTAAATTATTGTATTACTACACTCTGTAACACCTAGAGACGGAGGTTTGACCGTGAAAAAAAATGATCTCAACGTACTGGCAATTGGAGCTCATTTCGACGACATTGAACTCGGATGCGGAGGCACTCTTGCAAAGCATATAAAAAACGGTGACAAAGTAATCGGTCTTATCGTCACACATTCCAAATATACGGACTACAACGGAAAATTGATGCGAGCCCGGGAAACTGCTCTCAGAGAAGGAAAAAAAGCTGCTCGAATTATCGGTTATGAAATGCTATGTCTCAATAGAGAAACGAAACAGGTTAAATTTGAATTCGATTTAATAGAAGAGATTAACCGCATAATCGATTCCAATAAAATTGATCTTATCTATACACATTGGGATAGCGACGTTCATCAAGACCATCAGGCAATCGGCAGAGCGACAATGAATGCCGGTAGAAAAATCCAAAGAATTTTTATGTATCAAAGCAATCTTTACATGAACACAAAACTGTTCAATGCAAATTACTTTGTCGATATTTCCAAATTCATCGAAATAAAAATGAAAGCCATTCGAGCACACGAAGCAGAGATAAAAAAATTTGGAGAAGATTGGCTTCAGTTCTGGTTCAATGAAACAAAAAACAATGGCCAAAGGGTCGGAGTAGCTCACGCTGAGGCTTTCCAGCTTGTGAGATACCTTGCATAAATGAAATTTAAAGTCGGATCGAAACTTGTCGGTGAAGACGAACCGTGTTTTATCATTGCTGAAAATGGAAACAATCATGCAGATAGTTTTGAAAATGCTTTGAAGATAATTAAAATCGCGGCTGAATGCGGCGCTAATGCCGTTACCTTCCAACACACTCCGATAGATTCTTATGTCATCAAATCATTTTACAATGATGCAAGAGTAGCTTATTTAAAAGATTGCGAATTAACGACAGAACAATTAATGCTTTTAAAAGCCGAAGCGAATAAATTTAGATTAGCTTTTTCTTTGAATGTAGAGGATTTTGACCGTCTTGAACTAGCTCTTCAAATAGGAATAGACTTTGTAAAACTGTGTTCCGGAGATATTACTAATCTTCCAATGCTTGAGCGATGCGCGGCTTCAAAAAAACCCATATTCTTTTCAACAGGTTCCGCCACCTTCGATGAAATACAAACGGCATTCGAATCAATGCGCGCCAACGGGCTCGAAGAGTGGTGTATCTATCACACGAACACACGGTATCCTACTCCAATAGAAGAAGCCGACCTTACTCGTATGAATGCTATTAACGAAAAATTCGGCGGGGTAATGGGTTATTGCGATCATACTGCCGATATTATTCCGTCAGTTGCGGCTGTTGCTCGAGGAGCAAAGGTCATTGAAAAACATATAACACTGAACAGAGCTTTGCGCGGAGACGACTGGATGGTTTCGCTGGAACCCGATGAATTCTCGACGATGGTGAGACACATTCGGGAATCCGAATCTGCGCTCAAACCTTTAATCGCAAAAAAAACTTCTGATGAAGATCCAACCCGCACATTTAAAAGAAAAAGCATAGTTTCAAAAAAGGCAATTCCAAAAGGAACTATAATTACTGAAGAATTGTTGACTTATAAATTGCCGGGAACCGGAATTGCTCCGACTGATTACAAAAAACTAATAGGAAAAAAAACGTCAAAAGAAATACCTGAAGATGTTATTATCAAGCCTGACATGTTCGAAGAGTAATAAAAATAATCGCGAATGGACAAGAATAAAAAAGAACCACGAATGGACACTAATCAACACAAATTATTTATAAAAATTTATTAAAATAAATAAATAAAAATTTTAGTGTATATTAGTGTTTATTAGTGGTTTGTTTTATAATGTTTATTAGTGGTTCAATAAATTGATAAAGGGATAAAGAAGATGAAAGTAGATCTAACCGGAAAAACTGCAATTGTATGCGGGGCATCGAAAGGAATGGGGTTTGCTTCAGCAAAAGCGTTAGCTGTTTCAGGGGCCAACGTAACAATTCTGGCGCGAAACAATGATGAACTCAAACGCGCAGAACAAGAGCTCATACGAGAATGCGCTTCAAAAATACTTACTGTTCAATGCGACCTATCGCGATTCGAAGATATAAAAAATGCCTTTGATGAAGCTATCAACACTTTCGGTTCGGTTGAGATACTTGTCAATAACACAGGTGGACCAAAACCGGGAAGACTCGATACATTATCCGATGAAGATTGGAAGTCGGCATTTGAATCGCTCTTTCTAAGTGTTGTAAGAATGACTAGACTATCAGTTCCAATTATGCGTCAAAATAAATTTGGTAGAATAATTAACATTACGTCTATTCTTGCAAAATCGCCTTCGGAAGGAATGGGGCTTTCAAACGCAATTCGAGCCGCGATTCTTGGCTTTTCTAAAACTCTTTCACGCGAGGTTGCAAAGGATGGAATAACAGTCAATTCATTATGTCCCGGAGCAATTGCAACTTCTAGACTCGAAAATTTAATTAAACTTGATGCAAAGGAAGAGAAAATATCTCCTGAAAAAATGCGAAACAGAATCGAAAGCGGTATTCCATCGGGTTTTATTGCAACTCCTGATGACTTTGCCAACGCAGTTCTTTTCCTTGCTTCTCCAGAATCAAGATACGTCAATGGAACCGTGATACAAATTGACGGCGGTGAATACAAAGGATTGATTTGAGCTGTATGAAGATATTAACAGTTGTTTCCGCAAGACCAAACTTCGTGAAGATCTCGCCGCTATTGCGTGAAATTTCTCTGCATTCAAATATTGAGCACATATTAATTCATACCGGACAGCATTTCGAATCGAATATGAATGATGTCTTCTTTAAACTCTTTAACATTCCAAAAGCTAATTACGAACTAGAAATCAGCGGCGGCACGCCTTCAAATCAAATTGGAAGAATAATCACGAAAGCAGAGAAGATTTTCCTGGATGAAAAACCCGATTGGGTCGTCGCTGTTGGAGATGTTAACTCAACCGTTGCAACTTCGATTTTGGCAAGAAACCTGAATTTACGACTTGCACATCTTGAAGCGGGTTTGCGCTCATTTGACGAGACAATGCCGGAAGAAATAAACAGAATTATTACCGATCGACTATCATATCTTCTTTTTGCCCCGGATAAGTTTGCAGTAAAGAATCTTAAGACTGAAGGCATTGATGAATCTAAAATAAAATTCGTCGGAAATATTATGATTGATACACTTGATATGATGAAAGAAGAAGCTATGAAAATTAATACTCTAGCTGATTACAATTTATCAGAAAAAACTTATGCTCTTGTCACTTTGCATCGGCCGTCAAATGTAGATAATCCATCACGCCTCCGCTCTCTTCTCAATGCTCTGACAAATACTGCAAAGCAATATGGATTAAAAATGCTATTCCCGATGCATCCTAGAACAAAAGAAAATTTAGGAATTGACGGAATAAAAGCAATTGAAAGTCAAAAAGAATGGATTATCTCAAAGCCTCTCGACTACCTCGAATCTCTTTCTCTTCTATTAAGGTCAAGACTCGTAATCACGGACAGCGGCGGTCTGCAGGAGGAAACCTGCGTAACCGGAATACCATGTGTGACAGTGAGAAGCAATACAGAGCGTCCTATAACGCTCGTTGAAAATGGAGGCACAAACAGACTTGCTAAAACAATTGAAGAGATTCCTGAAATAATTAAAAAGTCTTTGAACTCAGAATCCGTACCGTTCAGACCTGAACTTTGGGATGGCAGAACAGCTAAACGAATTATTAAACTTTTGAACGAGCAAAGATAGTTATGAAAGATTTAAGTTCGAAACGAAAAGTCAATCTGATGAGCGGTGGAATTTCTATCGACGGTTATTGGAGTGTAGACATCCTTCCATCTTCAGATGTAGTTATAGACCTTGAAAAAGAATTGCTCCCGTTTTCAGATAATTCTATGGAGATTGTTGTATGTATCTCAGCAATTAATTACTTCACTAGGCTAAGAGCGGAAGAGATAATAAAAGATGTTCACAGAATCTTGGTTTCAGGCGGCATAGCAAGGTTTGGAACTCAAGACATGAGAATAATTGCAAAATACTATCTCGGCAATGACCGGAACTTCTTCTTTCAAAAGTTAGAAAACGGCAAGGAAAGATTTCATGGTAAAACTATGTGCGACAAAATAAACTCATGGTTTTACGGCTATGAAACTTACGGCGGTAAGAGTGGAAAATACATGTATGATTTTGAAACTTTGAAAGATATTTTTAAAACTGCGGGATTCAAGATTATCGAAGAGCGCAAATTTAGTGACAGCAGAATTAAAGAGATAAATGAGATCGACAATAGACCTGAACAGATGTTTTTTCTTGAGGCAATTAAATGAATCAAAAGTTTCCGGAACTATTTTCAACTCAAGCAGATGATATTCATCTTCAAGCAGCTATGGATTGGCTGGCGAGAGCGCAGAATATTTCAGGCTGTGGCGGAGTTTTAGCTCATTATAACATTAAAGAACAAAAATGGGGATTAGCTTACCCTGAAACAACCGGATACATAATCTCAACATTTCTACTTTATTCAAAAAGCACAAACGATAAAACGTATCTTGATCGCGCAGTACGAATGGGGGATTGGGAAATTGAGATTCAGCTCGACAATGGCGGCTGTCTTGCAGGCGACATCACTTATAAGTATCCACGTGTCTTCAATACGGGACAGATAATCGAAGGTTGGTGCGAACTTTACAAAGAAACTGGAATTCAAAAATATCTAAATGCCGCTATTCGCGCCGGCGATTGGATCGTCAAGATGCAAGACGAAGATGGTAAATGGGCAAACTGCAGTTATGACGGGCCAAAGGTATATCACTCGCGAGTAGCATGGCCTCTTATGAATTTATATTCGCTCACTCACGATGGAAAATATCGAGAATCAGCAAGTAAATTTGTGCGCTGGGCATTAACTCAGCAAAAAAATAATGGGTGGTTCGAGAAGATGTGCGCAATAAATCCTATAAGACCTAATATGCATTTTATTGCATATACACTTGAAGGGCTTCTTGAAACCTCTATGCTTCTTGAAGATGATGGACTCTATAAAAATGTTTTAAATATATCTTCTCTCTTGAAAAATAAATTTATTGAGTCTTCTAAATCGCCGGATGTGCCTCCATACGGATTTTTGCCGGTCACTTTTGACGAAAATTGGGAATCAAATGAGCATTCCTCATGTCTTACAGGAGATATGCAAATTTCAATCGTATGGTTAAAATTATTTGAGAAGACAGGTGATGAAACTTATCTTGAGGCGGCTAAAAGATTAATTGAAAGAGTTAAGCAAACTCAAGATTTAACTTCAGTCGATCCTAATATTCATGGAGGCATTGCTGGTTCACACCCTGTCTGGGGTGTTTACGGTTCCAATATGATTTTGAACTGGGCGACTAATTTTTTTGCTCACGCAATTTTATTGAAGAAAAAATTTGCAAGTGGAAAATAAAAATAGAAAGTTGAAAATAATTTATCTCTTTCAAGCTATACCTCATTACTATAACCATGTGCTGAGCCGTTTGAACGATTTGCCTTATTTCGAAATTATTGATGTTATACCAAAAGAAACTAAACATGTTGGAGCCGGTGTATATCAAACAAAAGAGGATTCAAATTTCAAAATAATTAAACTCGACGAGATTGAAACAACGCACGGACAATTTTTTCAAGGTCTATTTAAAGTAATAATTAAAGAGCGGCCGGACATAATTGTCACTGTAAGAAATCATCTTGAAGGAATTAAAGATAAAAGATGGTTCTACGTATTTATTAGACTTCTTGGAATAAAACTTATTCTCAAGGATCATCCATTTCGACTACCTACTGCTGAAGAACTTCTTTTATCAATGGAAAAAGAAGATGCCTCAAAACCGGTACTAACTGGTATTGAATGGCTGTTGTATCCCTTATTCAAAAAAAAATTATTCAGAAAGGAATTATTGCCCTCGGATTTACTTGCGATTTATCGCTCAGCTTCGGAACTTGAATCTAAAGGAATGAATTCGGAAGCTACAGCATTGTTCAATAAAGTAATCGAGAAAGATCAAACACATAATCGAAAATTGAGTGCTGGAGCTTATTATCATCTATCGCAGTTAGCTGAAGGTGAAGTCAAAAAGACCATGCTGAAAAAATGTTTTTCGCGTGATCCGTCAAATTCAAAAGCATTCAAAACTCTGAAACCGAATATCTATCCTTTCTTTGAATGTCTTGCAAAACTCGCAAAAAAATATTATAGAGCTAAAACTTTAAAACGCTTTCAAAAGCTATTCAATATGCCAGATGCTCATGTCCATTATGTTGAAACCGGCAGAAATATTTTAAAGACTTATGGAGTGCCACAAGAACGAATTTTTCTGACCTACAACTCTCCTGATACCGAAATGTTATTTAAGGTAAAAGATAAACTGCTTAATGAAACTCAGCCTCCTCAAAAAAAAATTCAGCGAATAGTCCATACAGGACGACTTGTAGAGTGGAAACGAGTCGATCTGCTGATAAAGGCAGTTGCAAAATTAAAAGATAAATTTAATCAAATTGAACTTCTGGTAATCGGATACGGCCCCGAAGAAGAAAGATTAAAAAAACTTGCCGAAGAAGAAAAAGTCAATGAACGAATCTCTTTTTTAGGAGGAATATACAACCCTTACGAACTCGGTAAACTTTATCTCTCAAGCTCTGTGTATGTTCTAGCAGGAATGGGCGGAATATCCATTAATGAAGCAATGTGTTTTGGGCTTCCAATTATTCTTTCAGTTTGCGATGGAACGGAAAAGCATCTTGTATTCAACGGGCAAAATGGATTTTATTTTGAAGAAGGAAATCTAGATGATCTCTGCGCTAAGATCAGCAAAATCTTGTCAGAGCCTAAACTCAGTCATGAAATGGGAAGAGAATCAGAGAGAATAATTCGCGAACAAATCAATATTCATACTGTAATCAAAGGCTATACTGAAGCGTTCAGGTTCGTAATGAAGTGAAAATAAAATTCATAAATTCAAACCAAGCAAATCAAAATGAGAGAAGTTCATCCGATACTTCAGAGGTCAAAACGATGGGCATGCAACAGAAAGAATCGTAAAGGCAATCAAAAAAATCATTTACACAAATTCATAGTTCTAACAAAATCATTTTATGTTTATTGGAGAAGAAGGAATACCGAAAGATATTGTAAAGAAACTTGAAAGACTAAAACCATGGTCTCATTACTTCAAGTTTGACGAAAATACTTTTACCGGCTTCTATCCAAAACTCTATGAGAAGTATAACGCTACTTTCTGTTCAGAAAAAGATACGCTAAAAAAAATCTCTGATTTTCGAGAAACATATAATAATGAAGTTCTTGGAAACAATAGACTCTTCATGCCTATGGATTTTATAAAAACAATTTTAGGGCAAGAATTTTATCGTTCTTCGCTTCTCGATATCGGATGCAATGACGGCATGAAAACTCTTTATTTCAAAAAGTTGGGCGTGCTGAAAGCAAAAGGCGTTGAAATACGAAAAGACTGTATTGAACGCGCTAAATTTGTAAGAAGTATCTCGGGACTGAAAGTTGATTTTGAGCACATTCCTGTCAGCGCAGATTCAAGCGACTTTTGCAGTGCCGTTGAACCCGCAGACATTGTCGCGTCTCTAGGAATTCTTTATCATCTGGTCGACCATAAAGCGCACATAGAAAATCTCCGCAAGCTTACAAAACGAGTTCTTGTCTTCTTCTCATCTTTTCAAATCGAAGCCGGAGGATTAACCGTCGAAGATAAAAAGCATCCATACAAAAGCTACACCGGTCATTGCAAAATGCCGAGTCGAGATGAAATATTCAGTTTATTTCATAATGCAGGTTTCGAAAAAATTGTAGAACTTAAATATCATCCTTCAATGGGAAGCTCTGAATTCATGAAGAGCTGTATCTATCTAATGGCATTTGTGTAGTCAAACGCAGGCTGAAGCCTGTGGCGACCGGTCAAACAAAATTACTTCACTGCTTCGCAAGGCGAGGAGTGTTAAACCTTCCGTAATAAAAATGCTCTACTCCAATCGCATTATCTTTCTTTCTATGAAGAAAATGATATGCATTCACATAACGGTTTCTGCACTTTATCCAGATCGAATAATAATCTTCAGATTTTTTTGATAAGTCCAATAGCTCTCCAAGAGAAAAAGTCGATGAGGTACATGGAGCAATTTCTTTCACAAAATGATTCATAGAGCCATTTGCAGAGTAAAGATCAATATCTACCTTTGCAATATCTTTGTAGTCAAAAAGCGAAGATGAATGAATAACTGTTACTATCGTATCAAACTCTTTCGAAAATACGCCTCTCGCAAATTGCTCCGAATTCATTATTGGCAGATGTTCATTCTTCCACAGTCTGCCTCCGTCAAAATCATAATTGACGTTGATTGTATTGCCACCGGCAACAGTAGAAGTGATATAAGAGTTCTTCCGATGTCTGAATCCTACCTTGAAATGAGCATAAACCGGCACTTCTTTAATTGAAGGTGAAGGAGCTATTATCAACAAACCTCTATCTATCTCAATTCCATTCTTCTCACAATAATCATCCATTCCAATTATCGAGCCAATTTTTATGTATTCCTCTTTCTCAAATATTTTTCGGCCGTTAGAATCGTGAAGAACAAAAAGAAAATTTCGGTAAGAAATTGAACTCTCGCCAAAATACATTAAGACAGTCTCAATATCAAATCTCAAAGGCAACAGAGGTATATTATTCTGCCACGGATAACTTCGACATTGTTTTAGTAATTTGAGTTTTGATTCCGGAATTGCATTTTCAGCCGCGCGTCTCTGAAAAACACATCCGTGCTCTATATCAAACCATGAAGCGTCTTTATTTTTCGGACCAATGTAATAATTTGGTCTGTGAATATCCTTATCAGTAACTATTGTCAATAACGGTTCTTCTTTATGCACATCGTCTTCAAATAATTCGTTCATGTCCTCAAAGACCATTTCTCCCTGTGCTATCGTTTTCATCTTCTTTTCTATTCTTCTTCTTTTTTCCTCTGGTCCATATTCCAGCCTAGCAATGGGTTGAACTGCCTCGGAATTAAACTTATTCAATAAAGAAACAACTAAATGCTGATTATTATTGTCAGGAAAGTATCCTCTAAAGAATGGATTGTTTGCTTTCCACGGAGATAGACCCGACTGATGCATCGAGGCAACTGAATTTGCGCTGATGTAATCTACATACATGTGATAAAAAGGCAGTATCGGAGAATTGAGAGGACGAACATTTGCATATATTTCGATGTAGCCTGCAAAGCCATTGTCTATCTTCATATCTCTCGAACTAAAATGAATAGTCTGATTCGGCGCAATGATTCTCTGTCCTTTTAAAATCGCTCTTCCTTTTAGGTCTCTCAATATGTATCTAATATCTATTGGATACGTGATGCCGTGAGTGCGCTCAAATATATGTGTAAGATACAGATTCGAATCCGTCTCGCCTTTGAACCAATCTACATACGAGAACATCGTAGCCGTGCTCTTTTGGTAAAGCCTCACAATCAGCTGTTCTTCCCTCTTTTCTGAGAATAGCAAATCAGTCAGTGCATACACTACTCTGGTATCTGATGCAAGAAGCCATGCCGAAGAATCAGGTATTGTGTCAACTGTCAGCAATTTTACTTTTCTATGGCAAAACTCCATTCCTATTAAATCAAGACTAAAAGTAAAAACATCTTCCAATTTAAAATCAGTGAGAATAGGAATATCAGCAGCAACGCTTGTTTTATCGATAAGTATTGAATATGAATTTACTTCGAACAATTCAAATTCACACTTCACTTCATCTGCTGAAATCAAACCTTTTTCATTCATAACATTACCTCGCTTAATAATCGGAAAAGTTCTTGTTTTCAGTCTTAATAGCCGCTATTCCTTCTATCTCCACTAGCCATTCAGTTCTGCATACCTTAGAAGAAACAATAAAAATCGGTAGAGTTCCAAATCGTTCTTCCAAATAATCTTTCACTCTCAACGCGTCAGATTGGTCGCGCAAGTAAACAATCATCTGCATAAGATCATTCCATTCGGCTCCAGCAGATGAAAGAACAGAACCAAAATTTTCTAAGGCGCATTTAGTTTGCTAGAAGATCATCCAAATGTTTGACTGCTCCTTTTTGGTCCATACTTGCAGTTCCAGAAATAAAAATGTGAACTCTATCCCCGTAGTTTACTTTCACTCCTCGCTCGAACGTAACACCGTAACGGGATGGGTTGCACATCAAAGGAGTTTCTCTAAGATACTCTATTTGTCCAGGAGAAGTGCCTCGAATAATATAGGCATCCATACCAACAAGCGTTTTTTTACAAGAATTGATTCCGTTGATTCCAGTACTCGCAATAAAATGAGTTCGACTCGTTAGTCCCTTATGGCTAAATATCTTACGTCTCTCCTTAACCATTGCTTCATAATCCTTATCAATATCTCTGAGATATACCCATGTCCTTACGAGATCGTTGAGAAAAGACGCTTTTTTTGTTTTCAAAATTTTACTAAGCTTTTCAAATATATCTCGTGTCTGAAGAGCAACAGACGATAATTCTGTTTTCGGTTCGAGTCCCAGTACAAAAATATGCCTTAATCCATTTTTTTCGAACTCAATAATATTTTTAGAATTAGAAATAGGTCTAATCCCTTCGACATGATAAGCATATAGAGCTAACTTGGAACCATCAGCCGGAGCTTGTTCAACAATCGACACACCTGCTGAGTCTAGAGAGGATAATCCTTTCACCAAACAAGAATTCTTAAGCATTTTTGTCTGATTTAATATGTCACTCAAAAATATTTTTCGAATAACAGAAGTCGATGAAGAAATTTTTTTCTTTTTGAGAAGCATACGATAAGTTTTTTCTACACTTTTCAGTTGTTCTTTGAAATCTTTTCTAGAATCAGGATAAACCGCAAAATGATATTCGTTATTACCTTTTGAACTGCCAAACTCTTTAACTTTATGTCTGCACTCCATTGAACAAATTCTCCTGATTTACCAACTACACAAAAGTACAATACCAATCGCGGCAAGAAGAGCATAATTTCATATCTTCCCAACGGGAATCAAAATGTTTCTTTCTAAATTCAGATACTTCTTCAGATCTCCAAATCTTGTCTATTCCATCTTTAACATTGCCAAAAATAATTTCGCCATCGATGTCTTCTCTGCATGGAACAATTCTGCCATCGGAAAGAATATGCAGTCCTTCCCTCAACTGTCGGCACGCAAAACGGTATAGAGGTGTGACATCCATTCCGCCTTTACGTTCAACTTTTCCGCAATAAATATGGTCGTGTCTCAGCATAACATATTCTACAGGCGGAAAGGATTTATACAGCTCCTGATAAATCTCAGTCGGAGTAGGCATTACTCCCTTTTCTTTCAACAGTTTATCTTTAGCGCGTTCGACGTAATCATATTCATCAAAAAATTTATCTACATCTTTTTCTGTTTCTGCCATCTCTGTAATTTGAACTGCAACCAACGGCATCAGAAACGTTTCAGCGATAGACTTCAACCCTCTCCTTCTCTTAGCATCCAGAAAAGCTTTCAAATTATCCAATGCTTTTTGGTACAGCCCAGCATTGCCGCTGACAATTCCATAAGTCTCAGGTGAAGCCGCATCCAATCTAAAAAATATCGAATCCAAACCACTACCAATAATTCGACCCGCCATTTCTGAGTCGAGCAAAATTCCATTTGTATAAATATCTGTTCTTATGCCTTTCGAAACAGCTTCTTCAATAAAAGTTATAACTTCAGGATGCATCAAAGGCTCGCCATAATCCCAAAAGTCAATTGCGACCGGAGCAATTTCAAGTTCTCTGACCAATGAAGGCAGGAGACATTCCCAATCTTTGCGTTCAAAATAAGTTACAGACCTTTTTGAAAGCCTTCTTGGAGAACGTAACCTATCAGGCAGATTGTCGTCATTAGTTAATTCAACTCCAACATGTCTCAATGCTTTGTGAAACAGTTCCGGCGACTTTTTGTATAATTCTGCCAACGTTGAATACGACCAATCTTTCAGAGGGATAGTAAGTAATGATTTGAATACATCTTTAAACTCGGCAGTAGGAGCAAAATATCTAACTTGAGGAAGAGGATTAATATCATGCCCAATAGTTTTCATATTTTTTCCTGAAGGCATACGCCCTGACTCAGCAAATTGAATAAATGTTCTTTTCGTCATTCCATTAGGCCGTTCAAGTAAATTCTTTGAATTCCAATAAGTAAGCATAATGTCCGGCCCAAGAGGCTCTACCAAATCCATGAGCGAAGATTCAGTCATGAAGATACATTCAGTAAGAACTTTCAGCACAGGCTCGTCCATACCGCAATTCAATTTCGAACCGATTTCAAGAAATGCGCGGCGAACCATTTCAGAGTAAGAGCTGTCCGAATCTTTTCTTTCAGCAATAACTCCGATTCCACCATTTTCATTTACGAGCGATTCAAACCGCTCTATCTTTTCTTTTTCATCCGTTTCATTCTGCCAAAAAGCAGGATACCTTAATAAAAGAAAAATAAAATTGTCATATCCAAGTCCTCTCAACCGCTCAACAAGACATTTCCCTAATTCTACTTCGGGCTCCAAATCCAAATTACGAAATGAGAGTTTTCCATTAACATAAGCATTAGAAAGCACCACCACTACCGGAGGCTTCATATATGGTTTCCTTTCGTCTTCGATTTGAATGCACGATTCATAAATTCAAATTACTCTATCCTCATATTTTTATCAACATGAAAAGAAATTGGTCAATTACTACTAATCAATTGAACTAGCCGCTCGCTACCTTTTCCATCAACAAACTTTTCTCCGCAAAAAGACATTATCATCTTCATATCTTTATCTTCGATCAATCTTATTACTTCATCTCTTATTCTCGTAAACGGCGTTCTTTTGCCGTTTCCTATACATTTAGCAATACCCGCTCTTTCAAATGCCTTTCCTTGAATCTTTTCGTGAGGATACTCCCACAAAACAATCACAGGACATCCAAGATGTGCGGCCTCATATAAAGTGTTTCCACCTGATGAAATTAAAATCGAGGACTTTTTCAATCGTCTGCCCATATCTTTTACACTCTGCAATATTGTAATATTAGAATGCTTATTGCAGCCAACGAGTTTCATAAGTTTTTCAGCATGGGGAAATGACGGGCCCAAAATCAAATCAAGTTTTATATCATCAAGAATCGGTTCGAGTGCTTTATAAACTCTCAGTGTCGCACCGGTCGGATCGCCTCCGCCAAGAGAAACCATAATTCGATTTGGCTCTCTCATAATTCGAGCTTTTCCGGCTAAAACAATTTCATCTCTCAAGATTGCATAATTAGGTCCGAATGCCTGAATAGGAAGAGGCTTCCGAAAATTATACATTCGCCATTCAGGAACTATCGAGCTATTGACTAGAATATCGCAAGAAACTTTTTTGTTTCCGAGCTGATCAAAAAGAATAATTTTAAATCCACTTTGCCGTAAACTTGCAATCGCTTCGAATCTGTTAATCCAATGATGCGTAACAAGAAATGAAAATTGTTTTCGAAATTTGCCTAGCTTATTTATTAATTTAACTTCTTCATCAAATGTTTCATAACTAATTCCTCTATCTTTCAAAATACTTATCGCAGGCTCGTAATGCAGAATGAAAAAAATAACCTCTCTACCGTTTTCAATTAAACATTTTGCCAGAGCAATAGATTCCATCAAGTGACCCATCCCAATTTTCAGCGAGACGTCAGGCCAAAAAACCACACTAGATTTATTATCGAAAATCTTCAAATTTGCTCCCATAAAATCGGCTCTTCTGCGGAAATATCTTTCTTCGCAGTTCGGCCAACAACATCAAAAAAATGTTTGGGCTCGATTCCATAACCCGGCCGTTTTATCGCAATCATATCTTTTGTAATCAAAGTTCCTTTAGGAATATTTACATTGCTCACTACGCTCTTTCGATTGTTTCTTCGGGTTATCGTCTCTCCGGCTGACGGAGCCTTAACTCCATCACCAAGCGCCTTTTCAATTATTCGCACAGAACGAATTAATTCTTTCAGCTCATCAAAATCAGCCGAGAGCTGATGGTCGGGGCCTTCCGCATTTTTATCGTAGGTAAAATGTTTTTCTATTATGTTCGCTCCAAGCGCGGCAGAGGCTGCTGAAACTTCTATTCCAACAGTATGATCTGAATATCCAACAGGTAAACCAAACTCGCATTTCATATTTTCTATACATCTCAAGTTAGCATGTTCCGGCAATGAGGGATAATTAGTCACGCAATGCAAAAGCGCAAGGTTTGAGTTTCCTTTGCCTAAAATCGCCTCCACACTTTCTCTAACTTCACTCATCGTGCACATTCCAGTTGAAAGAATCATCGGTTTTCCCAAAGCCGCTACCTCTGTAAGAAACGGAATGTTCACGGCATCGTCCGAACCTATCTTGTAAATTCCGCAGCCAAGCCGTTCAAGAAGCTCAACATCCTTCATGTGGCTTGGAGTTGAAAAAACCGTTATGCCTTTTTCTCGGCAGTAATCCCAAATTTGTTTGTGCAGTTCAAAAGAGAGTTCGCCCTTCTTGAATAGTTCATACTGATTTGCCTTGCCAACATTCGGCATATCATAAACAGCTTTCTTTGTCGCTATAGTCTCAGCTTGATACGTCTGCAATTTAACTGCATCAGCTCCGGCAGAAACAGCAAGATCAATAAGTTTTCGACCGGTTTGAAAATCAGAAAAATTTCCGCCAATCTCAGCAATAATCCAAACAGGAAATCCATCGCCAATAATGACATTTTGAAATTGAAAATTCCTCATACAAACCTCCGCTTCATAAAAGATACAAGCAAATCTTATTTTATAGTAGAATTCTCTCATGCTTTTATCAATTTTTCAGCCTGAATGTATGCCGTGGCTCGGGCTTATCGACAAAATTCGGCAGGCTGACTCGATTGTCTTTTTGGATAATGTTCAGTTCAAAAAGCGATATTTCGAGAATCGAAACAAAATCAAAACTAAAGAAGGTTGGCTCTGGCTAGTAGTTCCTGTTGTCACAAAAGGTAAATTCGAACAAAAGATTAATGAAGTTCTAATCGCTCCTGAACCGCGATGGAAACATAAATTTGCATTGAGCATTGAACGTAACTATTGTAAAGCGCCCTTCTGGAAGGATTACGGGCAGAAACTGCTTTCCGTCATAGACAAAGAATATGAAAAACTTGTAGATTTTAATATGAGTATTATTAAATTTATTATGGATTGTTTCGAATTGAAAAGATCATGCATAATGGCTTCCGAACTCAATACCTCATCGAAAGGTTCAGAATTGATTCTGGAGATTTGCAAAAAAATGGAAACTGATAATTATCTTTCCGGAAGAGACGGTCGGAATTATCTCGATCTGTCGGCATTTGAAAAAAATAATATTGCCGTTCGTTTTCAAAATTTTCAGCATCCGATTTACAAACAAATTCATGAAGGTTTTTTGCCATGCATGTCTTCTGTCGATATTCTTTTCAATTGCGGAGCTGAAAGTTTAAAAATCATCGAAGAATCACAGAAAAATAACTTATGAAGATAAATCACGATATCAAGAGACAGAATAAATTTCTTAAAGAATTACGTCGCTGGATGCTCCAACGAAATGTAATTGGATTTGCTATTAATCGCTTTCAATGGCATTTCTATCCAAGACTTTTTATGAGAAAAGATTATCCTCTTCATATCGACATCGAAACAACCAGTCATTGCCAGATGAATTGTCCGATGTGTTTTCGAGCTCACAAAAAAATACCTAAAGAAGGAAACATGAGTTTCGATACATTTCGAAAGATCATCGACGAAATCGAAGGCAATGTTTACTCGATAAAATTCACCGGTCGAGGCGAGCCGCTTTTGAACGCCAAGTTTCCTGATTTCATGCGATATCTTCGCGGAAAAAAATTCGGCGAAATAGGAATGATAACAAACGGTCAGTTTATGAATGAAACAATAATGTTGAGCATAATTGAAAATGGACTCGATTTCGTAAGCTTCTCTGTTGATGGATTGAAGAGCGATTATGACCGTATTCGAGCTCCAATGACTTATGAAAGAATTTTCTCGACAGTTTCAGCTCTTCATGAAATGAAAAAAAAGCTTGGAGCGACAAAACCGCTAATCAGAATCACTAGCGTTGATAAATACATGAAAGGAGCTGAAGATGAATTCATAAAGCAATGGGCGCCAGTCTCCGACGACATAATGTTTCAGTTCTTTAAAGATTACGACCATGACGCTCCGAATATTCAGGATTCTTCTCTGCCGTGTCCATTTCTTTATCAAAGAATGATGATTCACTGGGACGGAACAATACCTATGTGCATCAACGATGAATATGAAACTAATGTGTTGGGCGATATAAGTTCTCAAACTATCAAAGAAATATGGAATGGATTAAAATTTGAAGAATCGAGAAAAGGTCACAGAGCCGGAAAAAGAGACAGTATAGAATGTTGCAGAAATTGCGCGCTGTTTAGAGAAGGTCATGGTAAAAAAAATTTTCTTTCAGATTTATTTACATTCGTATTGAATAATAAGAAGGTTAACAATGAAAAAAAATAAGCTTGATATTATGGCGTTGATTTTGGCTAGAGGCGGCTCGACCGGAGTTAAAAACAAAAATATCAGAATTGCCGGGGGAAAGCCATTGGTAGGCAGAACGATTGAAATCGCAAAAGCTTCTAAATATATTACTCGCACAATTGTTGCAACAGACAAACCAGAGATCGCCAAGATCGCGATAGATTTTGGAGCAGAAGTTCCTATTCAGCGGCCCGAAGAACTTTCAAAAACATTAAGCCGCGCCTACGACGTGTATAGATTCTATCTTGAAAAGCTCAAGGAATCGGAAAATTATAGACCGGACATTATGGTCATGCTCTTTTCTACGAGTTACTCGAAAAATATTGACGATGTTGATTCTGCAATAGAAAAGTTAATACAAACAAATTGCGACTGGGTCTTTACCGTCACCGAATGCGAACATCATCCGTATCGATTTTTTATTCCTACTGAAAATGACAGAATGATAAATTTTTGTGAGAACGTTCCGAGCTATCAAATCTGGGGGAACAGGCAGGAGTTGCCTCCGGTTTATCGCATAAACGGAAATGCTTTTGTTACATGGACAGAAAATATCGAAAACTTTACGACCTATAACATTGATCAAGTTGAGTATTCAAACACAGACGTCAGATACGTCGTCTCTCCACAAGAAAGATCTTTCGATATAGATACTGAGATCGATTTTGAAATCGCAGAATTTCTTTTGTCGAAAAAAATATAATGAGACTTACTCAGGAAATAGAACCTAATGTAGAATTTGAAGGGATCGATTGTGATTTCTGCTCTTCAAAAAAATATGAGGTCTGGGCGCAATCAAGAAGTAATAGGTTGACCAGATGCAGTGACTGCGGATTGATACGGACGAATCCGAGAATTAAAGATAAAGACTACAAATACAAAAAGCTTTACGACTCTGCATACTTTCTCCAAAAGAACAGATTTACCAAGGAAGAAAAAGACGCAAGAATCAAAACCTATCAGAAAGAATATTCATCTCTATTTGAAATTGTTAAAGGCGGAAAAATTCTCGATGTAGGTTGCGGCATGGGAACTTTTCTTTGCGGAATGAAAGGAGATTGGAATAAATTTGGCTGTGATGTATCTGAATTCGGACTTCAAACAGCCGCGCAATTCGGAATAAAAACATATCTTGGAGAGTTCGAAGAACTGAATTTTGATATTCAAAAATTCGACGTTATATACATGAGAGCTTCACTCCACCATACATACTCTCCTTCAAAATGTATAAAGCGCGCGCATGAACTTTTGAATGCAAATGGAATATTAGCTTTAACGATGTGCAGTAACTCTGATGGTGTAATGGGTAAACTATTTAGAGGACATGTAAAAAGTTACGATCAAACAGTAAATTATCTCTTCAATTCTAAAACTCTCCGATGGTTTCTCGAAAAAACAGGTTTCGAGATAATCTGTTGCGAATATCCGTATTTCGGAACAGGATACAACTCCATTCGAGATATATTGCAATTCCCTATTTTATATTCTAAATACATTTACGCTCGTTTCAAAAAAATTGAAAATTCGATTAATTTCAGGGACATTGCTTCGCCGGCATTTTACGGAAATTATTTAAATATTTACGCGAGAAAAAAATGAAAAGTATTGCTGTAATTCAAGCAAGAATGGCTTCAAAGAGACTTCCGGGAAAAGCATTGATGAAGCTCGACGGGCTTCAATTGATACTTCACGTCATAGCGAGCGGAAAAAAAATTCAAGGTATAGACGAAGTAATTCTTGCAACTTCTTCCAATGAAGAAAACAACGAGTTAGAAAAAATTGCTCGAGTGACAGATATAGACGTGTTTCGCGGTGCGGAAGAAGATGTAGTGGGCAGATTTTGTGCAATAGCTAATTCAAAATCAGCAGATTATATAGTGAGGTTGACGGGCGACAATCCTCTTCATGATTCTGATATTATCTCGAGCCTGCTTAGAAATCATATTGAAAGCAAAAAAGATTATACCTGCATAACCGGACTTCCTGTAGGCACTGGTGCGGATATTTTTTCAAGAAAGGCTATAACTCTTTCTTCAGAAAAAGGTGACGGAAACAAAATGGCTGACAGCGTTGATCAATATGTGCTGGAACATCCTAACTCATTCAAAATATTACACCTCAATGTTGTCCCTTCGCTATCTCATTATCGATTCTCAATCGATACAAAAGAAGATTTCGAACGAATGCAAATTCTATTCAATACAATAGGCTCAAAAATTAATGATCTATCAATACCTGAACTGATTAAAGAAATACATCAAAAAAATTTGGTTGAAATTGCCTGCCCGAAAAAGATCGAAATATCCAACGCAAACAAATACACAGAGAAATTACTATCAAAGTTGGAAACAAAAAATGTAATTTTAGACGATTACGAAATGAATAGAATTAAGATAGATTGATACCTATAGTTTTAAGGAATAAGGTAAAAAAATGATCTGGTGGTTTTGGATACTCATAGGAATAGGACTTCTTGCTTTCGAAGCTGCCATTCCAACCGGACTTTTCGCTTTATTCTTCGGAATATCAGCATTACTAGTTGGCATAATATCAGCATTTGGAATTCTTCCGGGTAGCTGGATGCAGTGGATATTGTTTTCTATTTTTGCAATTATCGCTTTAATTGCTCTAAAAGGTCCTTTGAAAGGAAAATTCAATATTAATGGCGATGAAAAAGCAATTGATTCACTAGTTGGTGAAAAAGGAATTGTTGTCGAAGATGTCACCGCCGGTGGCGTTGGCCGGGTCGAAATCCGAGGCGCAGGTTGGACAGCTCGATCAGATGAAAACTTTTTTTCAAAAGGAACAAGATGCAAAGTTGATCGTGTTGACGGACTGACGCTCTGGATTTCAAAAGAATAAATTAGGGAGGAATATTAGATGGGTATTTTATTTGTAGTAATTATCGGTGCGATTTTTTTGCTATGGATGTTTTTCAAAATTGTTATCATTGTCCCGCAACAGCACGCTTATGTTGTAGAGCGTTTAGGCAGATACAGCGGCACGCTGAATGCCGGCATGCATATTCTCGTACCATTCATGGATGTAATTCAATATCGGCATATTCTCAAAGAACAGGCGATGGATATACCCGAGCAGATTTGCATCACGAGAGATAATGTTCAAGTCGCTGTTGACGGAATCCTGTATCTTAAGGTTCTGGATCCCGAGCGTGCGTCATACGGAATCAACAATTATAATTTTGCAATTACCCAGCTCGCACAAACTACGCTCAGAAGTGAAATCGGAAAGATTGATCTCGACAAAACCTTTGAGGAGCGGGCATTAATTAATATTCAAGTCGTTGCTGAAGTTGACAAGGCCTCGGAGGCATGGGGAGTAAAGGTTCTTCGATACGAAATAAAAAATATCAATCCTCCATCTGACGTGCTCGCCGCGATGGAAAAACAGATGCGTGCCGAACGAGAAAAAAGAGCTGTAGTTCTCCAGTCAGAAGGTGAGCGTGATGCAGCGATCAATGCGGCCGAAGGTCAAAAACAGCAAGTCATTAAAGCTTCAGAAGCTAATAAACAACAGCAAATTAATGAGGCTGAAGGGCAAGCATCAGCAATCAAGGCTGTAGCACTCGCCACTGCCGCCGGAATACAAGCTGTTGCTTTGGCAATTAATGAACCGGGTGGCTATGAGGCTGTCCAACTGCGCGTTGCAGAGCAATACGTTGATCGATTCGGTTCCCTAGCTAAAGCGGGCAATACACTTGTTCTTCCCGCAAACCTAACTGACGTTGGTTCGATGATCGCTCTTGCAATGAATGTTATTCGACATACTCCTGGAGATAAAAAATAACAGCAGTTGTAATAAAAAAATAATTTAACATACTCTGATTATTTGGAGAACTATTTCGTTTCGTTAATCAATGTTTGCAATTTTCTATAATCCAATTTTCCTGAACCAAGTCTCGGAATCTCTTTTACAATACGAATCTCTCGCGGAATTGCAAGATTTGGAAAACCATTTTCACGCAGTTTTTCTCTAACCTCGTCAAGAGTCATCCTCAGCTCGTTCGTTACAAGCAATAACGCCTCGCCTTTCCTCTCGTCTTTCACTGCCATTACCGCAATTCTACATCTCGGAGCATATTTCGAAAAAGCTTTGTTGAGCGCATCCTCCACAGCTGTAAGGCTGACCATTTCTCCGCTAACTTTCGCAAAACGTTTCACTCTTCCTGAAATAAAAATGAATCCTTCGTCATCAGCAGTGACAATGTCGCCGGTATCGTACCAACCTCCAAGCGCTTTGAATGCGGCATCAGCATCTGGATTCAAATAACCGCTCATGATGTTTGGTCCTCTAACAAAAAGGCGACCGCCATCTTCGATCCCTTCGATCTTTTCAAGCTTGTAATCCATTCCCGGCAAGATTCGTCCAGCCGAACCCACCTTCGGAGCAAGAGTAGTATTGACGCTGATACAAGGACTGCATTCAGTAGCACCATACCCCTCAAGAACTCTCACTCCAAATTTTTTTGCCCATGTATTGACAGTGCTCTCCTGCAATTTTTCCGCACCTGCAAAAAGACATCTTACTTTTCTGAAATCATAAGGATGAGCACGCTGAGCGTAACCTGTAAGAAAGGTATTTGTTCCAAGCACAATAGTGCAGTCACGATCATAAATAATCGCAGGAACCAAGCGGTAATGAAGAGGCGAAATATACAGAAAAGTGTAACAGCCTCTAACTAGCGGCAGAAGCAGTCCTACAGTCAATCCAAAACTGTGGAATAGCGGAAGGGCATTGAACATCCTGTCTCCATCCTCCATGTCTGTCACCGAAATGACCTGACGAATATTAGATAGAATATTACGGTGAGTCAGCACGACGCCTTTCGGAAGACTTTCCGAGCCGCTGGTAAACAGAACAACAGCGGAATCGTCAGCTTTTATTTTCGGAATCATTCTGAAAAAAAAGTTTCTTCGAATAAATGTAATAAATTTCAAAACAACTCCTATCTCTTTCTTCACATCCTCGATAAATATAAATTTTGTTTTTTCCAAACCCCTTATATCAATCTTTGCATTTTCTACAAATTTAACGGACGTAATTACAGTTTTTAGATTTGCAAGTTGAATGCATGAATTCATTATTGCAGGTCCTGTCGTGTAATTAAGAATTGCGGGAGTTTTTCCGAGTCTCCAAAGTGAAAGTAAAGTCGCAGGCATAGCATTCACATTCGGCAATAACACTCCAATTCTCTTCTCTTCGACAATAATTTTTTTCATGAGCACATGTGCCATCAGTTCAGATGCAATCATCAATCTGGAATGAG
This sequence comes from Candidatus Hydrogenedentes bacterium CG07_land_8_20_14_0_80_42_17, assembly GCA_002780065.1. Taxonomy (GTDB): domain Bacteria; phylum UBA8481; class UBA8481; order UBA8481; family UBA8481; genus UBA8481. The sequence continues at coordinate 3,695 of PEWQ01000024.1, read as the reverse complement.
TCATACTCATTCTCAAAGCATCTTCGAGAATAATTTTCTTCGAAATCATTTTTGATTTTTCTTCCACTGCTTCAATTATTGTCTTCGGTCCAAATGCCATCTCGACGTTAAAACGATATTCCGTCATCTTCCTATAAACCCAATCTGTGTATTTACGGCGAGCAATCTGCGATGAAATTTTTCCGAATTCCGGCGGAATAAGCACTGACGAAAAATGAACAGTTATTTCAGAAAAAAACTTTTTCCATCCAGTTTGAGTTGCAAATATGCTTCGCTCTGCGCCTCTGAGATATGCCAGCACTATCTTTGCGCGAGTATTTGAAACCAAAAATCCTGTCCCGTCATAAAGTTTTCCAAGAGTTCCGCTTGAGGTAATCCTTCCTTCAGCAAAAAGAACAAGTCTGCCACCGGATTTAAGATATTCAGCCATTCTTCTAACAGCATAGGGAGAAGCGACATCTACAGGAAAACATCGTTTACCTGTCATGACCAGTCTGAACAAAAAATTCTGATTAGCAACAACACTCGATGTAACAAATTTCCAATCATCATTTAGCACAGCGCCAAGCAACAGCCAATCTATCCACGAAACATGATTAGGTATCATAATGACCGGCCCTTGCGTATTCAGCGAATCGGTATTGTAAGCGCGATATCGAAATAAAATTCTAAGCAAAAATCTTACAGTTAATCTCAACATTCTTCTTTACCCTTCAAAGCTGGAAAAAACAAAAAGCTCGATACAACAGCAACTAATACTGCCAGCAATATGAAAACAACTTGAGGGCCGGCGCCGACTTTCACTACTGAAAAAATAAATATTCCGCCACAGAGCATTGCAAGGTTTTCAATAAAATTCTGAAGCGCAATTGATTTTCCAATCTTGTCGCTGTCAGACTCAGCTTGCAGAGCAGAATTCAACGGAATTAGAAATAATCCGGCAAAAGTTCCGTTCAATATCAATAAGGCTATCACTGCAGAATTCGATGCCGTCATTGCAAGACACGCAATTAATATAGACATCATAATTCCGTAACGTCTGACTCCGCTCAAATCACTCACCCTATGTATCTGTCCGCTAAGCATGCTTCCCGACATAATACCGAGGCTCAACCAAATTCCAAGCATTGATATCTCAGTATTCGTTTCGTATCCAAGCACTCGTATTCCCCACGGCTGAAAGTTCATCTTCATGACCGCGCCGCAAATCCAAAAGAGCCCTGTCCCAAGAAGAACAAAAGCTATTCTGCGGTCTCCTAAAAGCCTAAAGAAATGCCGTTTGAACTCTTCAAAACTCTTACTCAATTTTATATTTGCTTGAGGCTTTGTCGGAGTCATAGCAAAATTCAAACAAAAAGCGAATCCGTAAATTCCAAGTAGTAGAATAAAACAAGATGCTAAAGATAAAGTATCTATCGCCTTTGCTCCTGATACAGTTCCGACAAGAATAGCAACAATAGTCAGCATCTCAATCATTCCATTCGCCTTCACAAGCCGTTTCTTAGGAAGTATCTCAACTAAAATTCCATATTTTGCGGGGGAATAAATGCACGCGCCTGCTCCGACAATCAAATAGCCTATCGACTGAAAAAAATCATTATGAGATACAACTGTAAAGAATGCGATGAATGTCCCAAAACATTTTACAGCATTTCCTAAAATTAAAACTCGTGTCTTTGCGTAACGGTCGCCCAAAAATCCCGCAAACGGAGCAAGCAGAACATAAGGCACAAAAAGTATTGAAGTATAAAATGCGTTTACCGTTCCGAGTTCCATATCCGAAACTATTCCCTGCTGATGTCGAAACAGAAACTGCCCTAGAATTACCGCCAGGATTGCATTATCTCCAAAAGCGCTTAAAAACTGACTGACAAGCAATAACGAATAATTTCTTTTCATCAAATATAACCTAACAATAAAAGTCCTATGCCAAGAAGAAAAATATCCGTGAGTAGATGGCTGATCCATGCTGAAATTAAACCGCATCTTAGCCGAACTAAGCTCCATAAAATTCCGGCTGGAAAGACAATCAGCCCGGCAAGTATAACTGTAAGTGAGCCTGCTAAACCCCATAACACAACGACATGCTGTAAAGCGAAGATAAATGCCGAAACAGGAATTCCAGCACGATCATCAAGAAAGCCTCGATAAAAAAATTCTTCGAGGAACGAATTAATTCCGGCGATCAATAGCGAAGCAATTATTACAGTGCAAGTTGTGTAGTGATAACGAGAATCAAAACCATTTTTTAATTCGGATAGGTTTGCAAAATGCGGAAGTAAAAAATAGATGAGTGTTCCAGCAATTGCGCCTAAGAAAATTCCAGAAGCAATAGCTATAATCAAACCTCGACGGTCAATCTTAAATTGTCTCTTCAATTCGATGCCGGCGGCAAGCGGAAAGAATATCATAACGAATTTGTAGAGTCCTCTACCGAGCCAACCGTGTTCAAGAAAATGTCCGGATACTGCAAATGCAAGCAACAATAACGCCGCAAAGAATCCTTTACTGCGTGGACTCAATAAAAAAAGGTTGCGCAACTTATCAGCCACGCAACCTCACCTCATATCCCAATTACGGCAATAACTTCGGTAAATCACCATAAGTTTCTGGTCTTCGATCTCGATAGAATTGCCAAACTTTTCGAACTTCTAGTATTGTCTCTAGATCCAAGTCAGCAACTACAAGCGCATCCTTGTCTCTTGGAGCCGGAGCATCACTCAGCTTCTTACCTTTTACGTCAAACGCTTCTCCGGTAAATTGCCCGCGAGGATTACAGAAATAAGACTGTCCGTAAAATTCTCCAATACTCCATGGTTTTTCATACCCAACTCGATTGATTGCTCCAATATAATAAATGTTAGCAACTGCGGCCGCAGGTTGTTCAAGTCTCCAGAGATATTCCGAAAGTCCTGCAACTGTTGCAGACGGATTAAAAACTATCTCCGCGCCATGAAGTCCTAAAATTCTCCATCCTTCAGGAAAATGTCTGTCGTAGCAAATATACGCCGCAAGTTTTCCTGCGCCTGTTTCGAAGACCGGATAACCTAGATTCCCAGGTTTGAAATAATATTTTTCCCAGAATCCAGGGCCCGTATGAGGAATTTGGATTTTTCTAAATTTGCCGAGAAACGTGCCGTCGTAATCTATAAACGCACAAGTATTGTAATAGACACCGGTAAACGTCATCTCAAAAATAGGAAGGATAATAATAATTCCCTTCTTTTTCGCCTGAGCCGCGTATCTTGACAAAGTCGGATACTTTTTTGCAGAAATATTTTTTAGAGGAGTCTTCTCATCAGGAAGAGCCTCAGCAGAATCAAGCCATTTAATTACCTGCTCAGGACAAAAGTAAGGTCCAAAGAAAATTTCCTGGAAGCACAAAACCTGAACGCCTTTTTTACCGGCAGTATCAACAAACTTGTCATGAAGTTCCAACATTCCTTTTTTGATTTTTTGGACACTTTCTTCTGCAGGAACAACATTCTTTGCCTGAACCAATCCGCCTCTAACAATTCTTTTCATGCAAATATCCTCCTCTATGAATTTTAAAGCAGTCTAACAATAAATACAAATATCGTCCATAATGAAACCACATTTTGGCAAACATATAGGTTCTTCTGTTTCCGCACTCCAAACGAAGCTGTAGCGGCGCCTGTGCCTCCAAGACGTCTCTGATTACAATGCGATTATAT
>PEWQ01000204.1 GCA_002780065.1 Candidatus Hydrogenedentes bacterium CG07_land_8_20_14_0_80_42_17 | reverse complement strand
ATATAATTAATTTTCTATTTTTTCGTGAATAAAATCTTTTGATTTTTTTTATCGAAATAAGTTGAATTGTTAATAAATTTTAGTTTAACTTGTTCTTATGAAAATACACGAATATCAAGCTAAACAACTTCTTGCAAGTTATGGAGCTCCGATTCCTTTGGGCGATGTCGCTGATACTCCTGCAGAAGTTTTGAAAGTATGGAATAGAATCGGCAAAGGCAGAGTTGCAGTTAAAGCTCAGATTCATGCCGGCGGAAGAGGCAAAGGCGGCGGAATCAAATTGGCTGAAACAGAAGATGAGGTTCTTTCTTCTGCAAAAAAAATAATCGGAATGAATCTTGTCACGCATCAGACAGGACCGGAAGGAATTAAAGTTCGAAAAGTTTTGGTTGAAGAGGCGCTCGAAGTTAAGTCTGAATTTTATGCAGGCATAACGCTCGATCGCTCTTCTCGATCACCTGTTCTTATGGTTTCGAAATTCGGAGGCATGGAGATCGAAGAGGTTGCCGCTCGCGAGCCTGATTCGATAGTGAAGATGAAGATTCATCCTCTTTCCGGATTGTTTCAGTTTCAAGCGCGTGAATTAGGATACAGGTTAGGATTGATCGGAAAACCTTTACAATCTGCTGTCAGAATTTTTACTGCAATTTCTAAATTGTTTGTTGAGAAAGACGCTTCGCTCATAGAGATAAATCCGCTTTTTCATTTGAAGGACGATCGTATTGTTGCCGGCGATGCAAAGATAGGTTTCGACGATTCTGCGTTGTATAAGCACGAAGATATAGAGGCGCTTCGAGATGAATTCGAGGAAGAACCGGCCGAACGCGAGGCGCGCAAAGCGAATCTTTCTTACGTGAAACTCGATGGAAATATCGGTTGCATGGTAAACGGTGCCGGGCTTGCAATGGCAACGTTGGATATTCTCAAACATTTCGGAGGAACTCCGGCAAATTTTCTGGACATTGGCGGTGGAGCCAAGCGCGAGCGGGTCAAAGATGCTCTGAAAATAATTTTGACCGACAAGAACGTGAAAGCAATATTCATAAATATTTTTGGAGGAATTGTTCGGTGCGATGAAGTTGCGCATGGAGTTATTTCCGCGAAGAAAGAACTTGGAATTAGTGTTCCAATTACAATCCGTTTGACAGGTACTAATGAGAAAGAGGGAAGAAGCATGCTAGAGTCTGAAGGGTTTGCGACAGGTGTAAGTCTCGATGAAGCCGCTCAAAAGGCAGTGAGGTCTGCCGCATGAGCATTCTTGTAAATTCAGAAACAAGGCTTTTAGTTCAGGGAATTACCGGCTCGGAAGGAACCTATCATTCTAAACGAATGCTCGAATACGGAACAAAGATTGTTGCAGGTGTGACTCCAAACAAAGGCGGCACAAATTATCTTGGAATTCCTGTCTACAATACTGTATCTGAGGCAGTGACAGAAACCTCTGCAAACGTCTCTATCATTTATGTGCCTGCGCCGTTCGCGGCCGATGCGATACTCGAATCTGCATACGCTGGAATTCCACTGGTCGTCTGCATTACCGAAGGCATACCTGCTCTGGAGATGATGCGAGTGCATGCAAGTATGCCTGAAGGTGTGAGGCTGATCGGTCCGAATTGTCCGGGAGTAATTACTCCTTCCACAAAAACAAAAGTCGGAATCATGCCCGGACATATTCATCTACCGGGTCGAGTTGGAGTCATATCGAGATCAGGAACTTTGACCTATGAAATTGTGAAAGCATTGACTGATGCGAAGCTTGGCCAATCGACTGCAATTGGCATTGGCGGAGATCCTTTACCTGGCACTAACTTTATCGATTGTCTTGAACTATTTCGAAATGATGACGAGACTGATGCGGTTGCAATAATCGGCGAGATTGGCGGAAGTGATGAAGAAAAGGCCGCAGAGTATGTTGCGAAGGGTTATTCCAAACCGGTGATCGGTTTTATTGCAGGCCAATCGGCTCCGCCTGGAAAACGGATGGGACATGCGGGGGCAATAATTTCCGGAGGGAAAGGAACGGCGGAGGAGAAGAAGAATGCATTCAGAGCCGCCGGGATAAAGGTTGCAGACCTGCCGTCTGAAGTTGTGCCTTTACTCAAAGAAAGTTTGCGGTGACTATCGAATCAGAATCTCCTCTTTACCGAATAAGGTATGAAGGAAAAGAATACGGACCTTTTACGGAGAAGAAACTCAAGGCATGGTTAAGAGAGAGAGAGCTTACTGATGATATTTCACGCGATGCATTTCTTGACCCAAAAACAAATGAATGGAAATCGCTTAAAGAATTGATTGCGCCTCAAAAAGAAGAAGAAGACGTATGGAAAAATGTAACTATTCATAATACTTACCGAAAGATAACAATTGCCGGATTGTATTTAATATTGCTTTGGGCTCTAGTTTTTGCGGGGATTAGAATTTTTTCCGGTCGCTGGCCGGGCGAGCATTTACAGAATAAAATAAATTCAACCGAGTTAAACTCAACCGAGTTAAACTCAACCGAGTTAAACACTGCCGGCGATACGGTTTCACTCGAATAAAAACTTTAACATTTTTGTCACTCCCTAGAGTTCGGCATTAATATTGCCGAATAGAATTTCATGAGAAAATTCGTTGTTTCAATCTTGCTTCTTACAGTATCTCTTCCGGCATTTGCAGGCCAGTATGGTATTCAGGTTGGAGCATTTCAAGAATTTGAGCGCGCGGAAGCAACTCAGTCTGCTCTTGAAGATGCCGGATTCAATACATATTTTTCTGAGATAGACGGTTTCAAGCGCGTTCGAGTTGGACCTTTCACCAGCAAAGAGAAAGCAGAAGCTGAAGCGAAAGCGCTGTGGCCTTTTCTTGTCGCAAGATTTGGACCGAATGAGTTCGAACGGTCATGGGTTGTAGAGGAAGACCGCGAAATCGAAAACGCTCCAATATCACCGGTAGATGGACCTGCACATATTTTTGCCGACAAACCCTCGGAGGATTTGCGAATATCGTCTAATCTTATTGAATACGCAAAAACTTTTTTTGGAGTTCCATATCGATGGGGCGGAACGACGAGCGAAGGATTTGATTGTTCCGGTTTTGTTCAATATATTTTTGCTCGTGCGAATTATCAGATACCCAGACAAGCAAAGAACCAATTCAAGGTCGGAGAAACTCCGTCAGATGATGAGTTGACTCCGGGCGATTTAGTCTTCTTCAGTACTTATACTCGAGGCGCAAGCCATGTGGGAATTTATATTGGCAATGGAGAATTCATTCAAGCTTCGAGCGGAGAAGGAAGCGTATGTATAACGCCGCTCTCAAAGCGTTATTATTCGAATCGTTATCTTGGAGCAAGAAGAATTCTGTCTTTGGATAGAGAAGTTGTTAAACAGATGACTGCTCTGGTGAATAATTAATCATTGTATTTTTTAATGTGACTACAGCAAATAAACCTAATAAGAAGGCAGTCGCGAAGATTGCAATGTATGAATAAGAAACTCCAATCAGAATTTTAACTAATATTGCAGGAAGCACGCACAATAATATTCTGAAGAAGATACTTTTTGCTCCGGGTTCAAGTTCGAATTTTTTCAATTTCCAGAAAAGAAGAACGTAATAAAACAGTGTTCCGGTTGAAGTGGCAATTCCCGCTCCGATTGCGCCAAATACCGGAATAAGCGCGATATCGAGCAACAAGCTGATGACAGCTCGATAAACTCCGATTATTCCCGGAGTCCATGTATCCTCTTTAGCGTTGTAAAAAGATGAAATGGTTGCAAGAGAAAATTGCGCTATACAGCCGGGCATCAGCACTGCCCAGATGTTCTGATACATTTCAAGATTGGAAGAACCGACATATTTGAAGACCATCCAAATCAAAGGCGTCACACCCAGAGCAATAGCGGCTCCAGCTGTGACAGAAAGATATTGCATTCTCCCGATAAAAATTTTTTCCAGGTCTTTTCGATTTTTCATAATGAGAGCAATAGTCAAAGGCGTTGAAGCCATCGTAATTATGAAACTCAACTGAACTAATGCATTGGAAAATTGGAATGCTAAAAAATATCTGCCGACATCTTGAAGGCTTCCAAAATGATCTATGAAGAAGAGATCGACCCAGCCTAAAAGACTGCCGAAAGGAGAGATGATCAAGACAGGTTTTGCAAGTTTCCAGTAACGTTTGAGATTTTCCGAATCTTTTTTCCAAGGGAAAATAATTTTTCGATAAATGAATATTACCGGAATATTAACCAGCCACGATGCAGAGAGATAAGCGATTAGAGGAGCTACAGGATCGAATCTATTGAATTTGTAGAAGAGCGCGAGAAGCCCGAGAACTGCTGTTCTTTCCAGCGCAAGGACAGGAGAAGAAAGGTCGCTTCTTCCGATCGCTGGGAAAATATATTGGACTGTGTCAGAGAGCGAGAGCCCAATCGAATATAGAGTAATCAGGATAAGCAATGACCTCGGAGAATGAATGTAGTTTGCTAAAATGTTTGAGCCTGAAACTGCGATGATGATGAGAACTGCAATACCTGGAATAAAAAAAATCATTCTTGAGGTGAAGCTCGAACGAATATGTCCTTTCGTAAGAAATTCTTCGCGCCCGTATCTTGATAAAGTGGATGCGGACCAAAGAAGAAAAAAGGTATAACCCCATTGCGACAGAGCGAGTATGAGCCCCCACTGCCCATAACCTTGAGAGTTCAGCATACGGGCTAGAATCACGGATACGGCGAATTGGATTGCCATCGCATATATGCGAAACGGGAACATGATAATGGAGTGGCTTATGAATTTAGACGCTTCCTCGCGCATGGTAGGAATAGATGAAAAATTCGTTTCGCTCATAATCACCGCAGTGGATAAAGATTTAATTTTATATTAGGATAATCCATCAATGAGATTATGAATAGAAAATAGTGATGCGCGGCGCGTGGAGCGTGTGCGAAAAGAGGTGAAAAAATGAAAGGACTTGATTATCCAAAAGGATTTCGTGTTGGAGTTGCATCTGCCGGAATAAAGAAGCCTGGCAGAAATGATGTTGCTGTTATTGTATCCGAAACTTTATCTGATGTAGCCGGGGTTTTCACTACAAATTTATTTGCGGCGGCGCCTGTTAAATACTGCAGAGAAATTTTGCAAAAGAATATGCAGGTGCGAGCGATCGTCGTGAACTCAGGAAATGCGAATGCGGGGACAGGTGAGGCTGGATATAAAGATACGGTCGAGATGGCGGAAATTACAGCTCACGAATTGAATTGCAGAAGCGGAGAGGTTCTTGCCGCATCGACAGGCGTAATCGGAAGAAGATTGCCGATGGACAAAATAAGAGCAGGAATAAAATCGGCGATTGAATCATGCAGAGACATTTCGCATGGTGATTCTGCCGCGTCTGCGATTATGACGACGGATACGGTTGAGAAGATAGCGGAGCGCGAAATTGATGGAATACGGATTGGCGGCATAGCAAAAGGCGCCGGAATGATACATCCGAATATGGCGACTATGCTTTGCTTTTTGACAACTGATGCCGACTTGCCTCGAAATTTAATTCAGCCGATGCTTAAGCGGGTTGCAGACCGCACATTCAATTGCATCAGCGTCGACAACGATACCTCGACAAACGATTCTTTAATTCTCATGGCGAACGGCACGGCGGGCAAGGTTGATGAGAAGCGGTTCGAGTCGACTCTAGAGGATATCTGTGATGAATTGGCAAAAAAAATAGTAGCGGACGGAGAAGGCGCAACTAAGTTTGTAACGATCGAAGTCAAAGATGCAAAAAATGAAATTGAAGCTTACAAAGCTGCAGATGCTGTTGCTACTTCTATGCTGGTGAAGACTGCGCTTTTCGGTAACGACCCTAATTGGGGAAGAATTTTGGCTGCAGTTGGCAGAAGCGGTGCAGAGATTGACGTTGAAAAGGTTAAGATTAGTGTATGTGGTTTTACTATATTTGAAAAAGGTGGACCGCTAGAACTCGATTTGGCTAAGGTTAGTGAAAGAATGAAGACAGGAAAGATCGATATAGAAATTAAATTTGGATTGGGTGCGGCTCAAAAGAGAGTTTTTACAACTGACCTTTCACGCGAATATGTTTCGATCAATGCTGATTACACGACGTGATGAATCAGAATCTGCGCAAAAATAGAAAAATGTCATTGCGAGCATCAGCGAAGCAATCTCTTAATGTTAAAAGAAATAATCGCCACGATTTATAAACAAAATTGTTAAATTGCAAAAATGACTCCATTCTCATTCTTCATTCTTTCATTATTCCTTTTGATTTCCTGCCGATAATCTAAATGGCGTGCGTCAGAATAATTTTATTATATCTCAGCGATTTAATGAGTTTAGGCAGACTCCTCTTGGAGAAGCTCTAGAGACGGTTATCTTATCTGCTTTTCTCGCTCTTTTAATCAAAGCCTTTGTCATTCAGGCATATTTTATTCCGTCCGGTTCCATGATTGCCACGCTCGAACCGTTCGACCATATTGTTGCGGAAAAAATTTCTATTCGTTTCGTAAGACCTTCTAGAGGTGAAATAGTTATTTTCAATCTCGACAAATCTCTTTCTCATTCCGCAGGCATATCAAATTTTGAGCCGCATCGTGAGTATGTAAAGAGAGTTATAGGAATAGGTGGAGATAGGATTGCAATGCGAAATGGCAAAGCTATTATCAATGGAATAGAACTGAAAGAACCTTATCTGTACATGGACGAACCGCGTTCAGATGATGCCTCTATGAACTTTGCTTTGATACTTGACGGAAAAAAATTGAGATTCAAATCCGAACAGGTTTTTATTGACGGAAAACCGCTTGAAAAAAATCTCCCTTCATCGATCCCGCTCTCTGCAATCAAAGATATAACCTCTTCGAATATTGTTCAGCTCAAAGACGACAGAATCGGAATACGATCTATTGTAGTTCCAAAAGGAAAGTATTATTGTCTTGGAGACAATAGATTGGAAAGTGCTGATTCCAGATATTTTGGTTTTGTTGATGAATCAGGCATTGAAGCAAGAGCAATTATGATATACTGGCCGATAAAACGAGTAGATTGGATTTAAGTTAAATGAAATTCAGAGTGTATTTAATTCTTTTTTTTACAATGGCAGTATTTATCGCTGTAATCGGGAGATTGTTTCAGATTCAAGTTCTTGAGAGAAGCAAGTTTCAAGAAATTTCGATGCACCAAAACGAGACAGCGAAACGTTTTGAACGTCAGCGCGGAACCATTTATGATCGAAGAGGAAGAGAACTTGCAGTCTCGGTTAAAATTCGTTCGCTCGCGGCAAATCCACAAAAGTTTACTGACCCTCTCGAAAGGAAAAAAGTTTCTAAAACTCTATCTGAACTATTGGGCATTTCTGAAGAAATACTTGCGGACAAGCTGTCTAGACCAAATGAATTCGTTTGGCTTGCTCGGAAACTTAACGATGATATTGCTGATTCTATTGCGCTATTGAATATTCATGGGCTCTTCTTTCAAACTGAGTTTCAGCGTTATTACCCTCATGATTCAACTGCGGCGCATATTTTAGGTTTTGTTGGATTGGATGACGCAGGGCTTGAAGGAATAGAGCGAGCAATGGACGATGAACTGAAAGGGCCGGAGATCGAAGGAAATTTTGTTCTTGATCCGATGGGAAATCTTGTTCCGCGCGGAGAATTAAAGTATCGCAGATTTGACGGACATTCAATTCATCTGACTATTGATCTCACGATTCAGTCATTTTTGGAAACGGCTTTGAAACTGAATGCTGAAGCTTACGGAGCAAAGAGCGCGTCCGGAGTCGTAATCGATCCTGCTACCGGAGAAATTCTCGGATTGGCGAACTATCCGTCGTATGATCCGAATTTTGCATCGAAATATGAAGCTGATGCGCGAAGAAACAGAGCGATCACCGATCTTTTCGAACCGGGATCTACATTCAAAGTTTTTTCCGGAGCGCTTGCCTTGGGGCAAGGAGTTGTAAAACCGGAAGACACATTTTATTGCCCTGGAGTATTGCGCGTCGCAGGCTTTTCAATCAAGTGTCATAAAGCTCACGGCACACTCGATTATCGACGCGCAATTGAAGCATCGTGCAATGTCACCGCAATGCTTGTTGCTCAAAGGTTGGACCCGAATGTAATGTATCATGGGCTTCGCAGTTTTGGATTTGGAGAGCGAACCGGAATAGAATTACAGGGTGAAGAAGAGGGGGTTTTACGACCTGTTAAAGACTGGTCAAAGCTTTCACTTTCGACATTAGCTATAGGTCAGGAAATTTCTGTCACTGCAATTCAGCTTGCGATGGCAACCGGAGCGATGGCGAACGGTGGAAGACTAATGCAACCGAGATTGATAAGAAGCATCGATAATTCGGGCGGAAAGGCGATTCGCACTTATCCGCCGCATGTTAGAACTCAGGTAATACCGTCAGGAATTTCCAGACTCATGGGAAATATTATGGAGGGTGTTGTGAGTCATGGAACCGGTCAGCTCGCGGCAGTAAAATTATTTAATGTAAGCGGCAAGACAGGAACAGGACAGATTTCCGGACCGACCGGCGGATACATGAAAGGACATTACAACGCAGTTTTTATCGGGTGGGTTCCGTCTGAGGCGCCTGTACTTGCTATGGCGATAGTTGTCCGAGAACCGGACCCTTCGAAAGGATATTACGGCGGCACAGTTGCGGCTCCAATTTTCGGTTGGATAGCGACAGAGGCTTTGAGATATCTTCATATCATTTCTTCGAGCGCACCGGATACTTCCTCAGTTTTGCCTGCTACGGTTCAGGCTCCGCGACAGAGTGGCGCAGTTCGCGAAGGTAAGGTAGTTATACCTGACTTAATTGGGCTCACTCTCAGAGAGGCGCATGAACTAATTTCAACTCTTCCACTTTCATTTAAACCGTTAGGAAGCGGAGTAGCCGTCAAACAGACGCCTAATAGCGGAGAATTATTACCGCTAGATTCTGTTGTGGAAGTCGAGTTTCAGCCGCCGGGCGGCATTGAACATTATGCAGAAGATGTAGGAGAATGAAATTGCAGAAAGTTGAAACTAATCAGAATGATTCAGTTTCCAACGGTTGGAAAATTGCGTCTGCAAAAAGCGGCAGACCTTCTTTAGTTCGGTCGGACGGAAGATGGTGCGAAAGCAGGTATTCTCCTGAAGTTGACGCAAGAAGGCGCGTTGAAAAGAACGGAGTGATGAAGGGAGAAACTGTGCTGTTGGTGGGAATGGGCGCTGGAGAGCTTCCAAGAGCAATTCTGGATGTGATCGATAAAGAGGGGAGACTTGCAGTTGTCGAACCTGTTGCCGAAATATTGGAAACAGTTGCAGACAATGAAACTGCCGGGAATTTTTTAAACGACAGCAGAGTTGTGACTTTAGCTTTTGATCCAAAAAAAAATGCGGGCAAAATTAAAATACAGGAAAATAAACAAATAATTATTTGCAATACTCCAAATGAATTTAATGCCGGCATATTGGAGCTTTTAAAAAATTATGAACCTGACAGATTTATTATCAATCCATCTGTGGAGTGGCCGGAAAAGCTTTCAGCATTGAAGGAACTTTTTTCCGATTTAGAGGTTCGAATGAAATCTTCGCTTCATCAAGAGGACTTGCTCAAAAAAAATAAATCGATAAATCGCGAAAGATTCCTGTCGGCTCCAGGAGTTTCAGAACTGAGAAATTTGCTGGACGGGTCGGATGCCGTTATAGCGGGCGGAGGGCCGTCTCTGGAAAAGATCGCAAAAATAATAGGAAATAATGCTGATTGGATTGCGACAAGCCGAGCTCTTTTGCCTCTACACTTTTTGGGAATTACTCCGCATCTTGCTGTGACGACAGATCCGCAAGAGGAGATTGCACGGCATTTTATTTTTCCGGACAACTCTGTGATTCCGCCTGCTGTTGTTTTTCCGACAGTCTCTCCTCATACTCTGAATGCGGTTCCTCAAATAATTTCTGCATTTGCCGAAGGCGATGGTGGAAAGCGCATGAAGACTCTTCGAGAAGAAATTGGAGAATTGCCTGCAGGAGGAAGTGTGATAACAAGCGCAGTTGGACTTGCCGTACTGATGGGCGCAAAGCGGATTTTTTTAGCAGGAGCTGATTTTGCCGAACCAATGATGAAAACTCATGTCAAAGGCACATCTATGGAATTATCGCGTGCGGCAGTGCTCGGCAGATTTTCAACATTGGAAAACTTTGGAATTTTGGGTGAACGTTTTCTCTGTTCAAAAGGTGAGCGAAGCTTTGCGAAAAGTGTGGGAGGAGAATCTATACCTACACGCAAGAACCTTATGATTTACGCCAGAGCAATTCAGAGGCTCGCAAAAAAATATTCTCATATTACTTTTTTTCAGCTTTCTAAAGATGCTGTTGAGCTCGACGGGATAGAGTATGTAAAAGCAGATGAGGTGTCATTTATCAGGTCAAATATCTTGCTTCCATCAGGTACGAGAATGCGGAAGAATGGAGAGTTGTATGAAGATCGTTGAATCGAAAAGCGGAGCGCCGACATTAGTTATCGGAGAAAGATATCTTCATTCGAAATACGATCCCGTCAAGGAAGCTCAAAGGGAAATTTCTGCTGTTGCAGGTGATAATCCTGCCGTTCTTGTTATTCTGGGGACAGGACTCGGCTACACAATTACAGAGGCACTTAAAATTTTGCCTAACACAAAGATTCTAGCGGTAGAATCGAATCCTGATATTTACAGGCTCATGATGGAAAACAGACAGATATCGGAATCGGAACGGATTTTTTTTGTAGTAGGTAAGAACCGAGAAAGCAATTTTGAAGCAATAACCCGGTGCATCGATGCTTCTGCCGCAACCTGCATTAAATATATTTCGCGGCTCTCTGTTCTGGATGATAAGCATTATTCCGAGATTACAGAGATGATCGGTAAAGTTGCAGAGATGCAGATTGAAGGGCTTAATTCGATGGTGCGTTTCGGACCGCTTTGGTGGGAAAATTCGGTTCGCAATTATCGTGAGTGGGCAGAGCTTCCCGACGTATCAGGGTGGTTCGGCGCATTTTCCAAAACTCCGGTTTTCATTTTTGCGGCAGGTCCTACACTTTCCGATAATCTCGATTTATTTGCAGATGGAGAAGGAGGACTGCGCTTTGCTGTCGATACCGCTTATCCGATTCTTGTGAAGGCAGGAATTCGAGTTGATGCAGTGTTTGCAGTTGATGCTCAGAAGATGACGCTCGCGCATTTTGAAGGCGCTCAGCCTGATTTACTTTTGGGAGCTCCTGTAATCCCGCCTGAACTTTGGAAGCTCGCAAAGAAATCGGTTATACTTTCGCTGGATGGTCCGCATTTTTCATGGTTCGATATTGCGCTCGGAAGAAGAACTGCAAGATTGAAGTCGGGCGGTTCAGTGACTACTTTTGCTTTCGATCTGGCAAGAAGAATGACAGCCGAAAAAATAATTCTGGTTGGTGCGGACTTTGCGCATAGGCACGGCAGACGCCATAGTTCAGGAACTGCCTACGAACACTTCACAGACCTCATTCAAAGCAGATTCTTTTCCATTGAGTCATTGAACAGGCAGAATCAAATTCAGCGCGACGGATTTGAAACTGAATCTCAGCTTGCTCAATATGCTCAGTGGATGAAATGGGAGATTTATGAAACATCGAGACCGGTTTTTCGAACTGCTGATTTTGGATTGCTGAAAGATGTTCCTGTCATCGATCGAGCAGAACTGAAAAAGATTATTTCGACTGCAAGGCCGGAATTTTATCGCCCGAATTTTCATCCGGTCGATTCACGTTTTTTGATTGAGGCTTTTAAGATGGAGAAAATAGCCCTTCAATTTGCGATGAATGGAGATGCGACAGCTTTGCGTGAGCTTTCCGGCTTTTTCGATCCTATCATTCGACCTTATGCTGTAGTGTCTCAGCGAGAAGAGCTGTCGGCAAAACTTTTGAATGAGCTTTTTGATAAACTGCGTTCGGCAGATAGAATACTTGACGAAGTGATTAGCGGATCGGCAGAGAATGTTAAATCAGAACCTTAACATTTTTTCGCATCGGTCTGAATTTGTAAAACAGATTTCGCTGTCTGAAGATTTGTACACCATTGAATATTCGCGGGATGGATTTCCGACAGCAGTCCGCAATTCAGATCGGCAATGGCTCGAGTCGAGATATTCACCGGTAACGGAAGCGAAACGCTGGATTGAAAATCAGAAATTCGAATCTTCTGATCTACCGCTGATTCTGGGATTTTCTCCCGCAATTCTTTCTGCTTTGAAGTGCCGTCCTGTTGTCGTTGTCGAACGCGACGCATCTATGTTGAAAGCGTATTTGGATAAAGTGGAACTGACCTCTCAACTTTCAGGTGTGACTCTGCTTCTGGATGAAGATGGGTTTGATACAATGTCAGCGCTCCGCAATGCATTCGATCCATTTCGGCATCTTAGAATCAAACCTGCGCTAGTTCCTTTATACGCCTCGCTGAATGACAAATGGGCGCATTCAATAGTGACAACGGCATTGAAGGTTCAGCGTGAGGTTTCTCTAAATGCGCTTTCATACTCTTATCAACTTCCTTTGTGGACAAAAACAGTTCGAAAAAATATGTCTGAGTGGATAAATTCTCCGGAAGCGTCTTTTTTGGAAGGAATTCTAAAAGACAAAACAGCAGTAATAGTATGCGCCGGACCTTCATTGGAAAAAAATATCAATTACTTAAAACTTTTTCGAGGGAAAGCCGCGATCATTGCAGTAGATACTGCATTGCGAAGACTAGATCGCGCGGGAATTATGCCGGATATTGCTGTTGCTGTTGATGCGAATGAACATAACGCGAAGGACGTTCGGGGACTGAGCGAAGAGATGCTGAATTCAATTCTTATAGCCGATACGATTTCGGCGCCTGCTATCGTTCAAGCATTCAAAGGCCCGAAAGCATTTTTGAGATGTATTAACTTTTCGCTGGATTTGGATGGCAAACCTTTACCATTATCGTTTCCTTTAGACAATTTAATTTTGGAGATTATCGGAAGAGAATTTTTACCTTCGTGGCAGAGCGGAGGTTCGGTCTCGACAAATGCGTTTGCATTGGCAGGAATCATGAAGGCGAAGCGAGTGATCTTTGCGGGGCAGGATCTTGCGTTTACCGGAAAGAAAACGCATGTCGCCGGCGTAGCTTATGAAGATGATATGACAGAAATGATTTCAAGATTCAGTTCGAGAGAGTCTCAGGAATTCAAGTTGCACGCAGGCGACGAGGTTTTTGTCGAGGCATGGGACGGAACAAAAGTTCAAACGAACTCGACTATGAGGGAATATTTAGGCTGGTTCGAATTGACGATAGAACGAGGTTTTGCAAAAGGGCTTGAGGTTATCGATGCAACCGAGGGCGGAGCGAAGAAGAATGGCATGATTCCGATGAAACTTCGCGACATCGCAGAACTTTGCGGCTCGGAGCGGTTTGATGTTGAAAGCCTGCGCGCTCGAATGAAATCAACTCGACCACTTGGAAATCACGGCTGGGAAAAACGATTTTCGAATTTGATTGAGCGGGCAAAAAAATTGAGTGGAAAGCCCGATGAAATTCTTGAAAAGTGTCCTATGGCTAAATGGCTGGCTTTGCCGGCATTTATCGGCAGTAAAGATTTTTCTGAATCGGAAAGAAAGAGTTTGATTGAGAGCGGACTTATTTCTGCTATAGAGTTTCTTATTCGAGTCGGAGAGGGCTTGGAACATTGACTGAGAATAAAAATTATCTGGCGCTAAATCTTGAAACTCTATTTCATGTCAAACCTGATTTAGCTCGAATAATTTCTCAAACTAATTTCAATATAGAAGGAATCGCTGTTGCAAAATCAGATTCCGGCTGGCCGTTTTTACTCCAAACTAATGTGAATCCTCACCGTCCTTTGGAAAATAAAGTCGATCCCAGACTCGAAGCAAAGAATGCAATTGCTTCGCTAAACGAAAAGATTCGATTGGTTATTTTGAAAGGCTGTGGGCTGGGATATTTGTTGAAACCCGCGCAGGCTCGAAAAAATATTGAACGCATTGTCTGCGTTGAACCTACTCTTGCGATATTCGCTTTAATGCTTTCTCTTTTTGACATGCGCAGAGTGATTTTGGATAAACGAGTTGAATTTTATTTAGGAACCGATGCGGCAAAGGCTGTTTCTGCTTTGAAATTAAATTATGACTTCAATACGGATAAGTCAGCTTCTCTTGTTGTATTGCCGCCTTACTCTGTAATTCGACATCCGACATTTGGAATAGATTTGGAATTCGAAAGACAATTCGAGGAAGAATGGAGCATTTTAAAAATTACGAGTGAGCGAAATCGAGTGACACTATCAACATTTACTGATCTCTGGAGAAAAAACATTATCGCAAATATTCCGGCAATGCTCGATAGTGCTCCGGTATCGAGTTTATTTGGAAAGGGAAGAGGAACAGTCGGAATTCTTGTTGGAGCAGGTCCGTCGCTTGATAAAAATGTTGATAAGCTAATAGCGGCGCAAGAAAGCGCATACATAGTTGCCGTCGATTCGGCATATAGAACTCTGCTTGCTTACGGAATAGTTCCTGACATTGTTATCGCAGTTGATGCGACAGCTGAGAATGTAAAGGATTTTGATGGAATAAGAAAAATTCCTGATGAGGTTTCACTTGTGATGGTACCTGTTGTTGATCCTAGAATTCCGAAAATGTTTAAAAGCCGTTTTACCGCTTCTTACGGGCATCCTATTCAAAAATGGCTCGAAAAGAGATTGAAAATAGAATTCGGTTCACTGTTAATTTCGGGAAGCGTTTCGACGATCGGATTCGATCTTTTGAGAAAGATGCAGGTGGATAAAATAATTTTAGTGGGAATGGATATGGCGTTCGGAAATAATACTCACACGAAAGGCTTTCTGAGAGCAGATACAGTGTCAAGATTTTCTACATTGGAGCGAATAGAATCGAGTAGAGAAAAGGGCGAAACATTGCGAGTGCTTGGCTGGGGTGGCGGAGAAGCAGAGACAAATATAATCATGTCGAGATGGCTGGAGTGGTTTCAAAGAGAGATTAAAAAAAGTAGAGTGAATGTGATTAATGCTACTGAGGGCGGAGCATCAATTTTCGGCGCAAACGAGATGAAATTGGAAGATGCGATTCGAGATTTGAAAAAAAATCCGAAACGAAATCTTTCTAAAATTCAAAACATCGATAAGAGAAACTGTGATTTCGATGTAGGCGAAGAAGATTTAGAGTTCATGCTCAAGTGGGAATCAGCAGTAAAGTCGAAGGAAGAGCTGGATGGGGTCAGGCATTCGATTATTAGGCTATTATAAAATATGGGACTGTTCAATAAACAGTATTTTGTCATTGCGAGCACAGGCGAGGGATAATATTTGAAATTACAAATTGCAAATTACAAATTGCAAATTGAAAATTGCAAATTGGAAAGTGCAAATTGAAAAGTACAAATTGAAAAGTGCAAATTGGAAAGTGCAAATTGGAAAGTGCAAATTGGAAAGTGCAAATTGAAAAGTACAAATTGAAA
>PEWQ01000058.1 GCA_002780065.1 Candidatus Hydrogenedentes bacterium CG07_land_8_20_14_0_80_42_17 | reverse complement strand
ATGACGATTGCGTTCATGGCGCTTGGGCGTATACGCCGTCCGGAAGGCCTCAGGCATATTTCACCGGGAGAATTTGGAAAAAGGACGCCTCGCCTGTGCAAGCGACGCATGTTTATTCTGCTTGTGCGAGGGCATCCATTGACGCGTAGCGCACATGCCTCCTATCTTTCTTGTGAGGGCATGAAAGAAAAGAGCTTCTAAATTGTTTTTTTCAATTATAACTAAAAATTGCCTTATTTGATACGGTTTTGCTTCATTTTCAACCATCGTGCTACAAAAAAAAATACTAAAAAAATTGATAATTGTGTAAACTGATATAATGAAATTCAACACAGCAATTTTAATCTCAATTTTATTTTTACTTTTATTTTCCATCGAATCTTCTTACGCAAAAATAAATCAAAATCAATCTTACATTTCAGGCGATACTGTCACGTGGAAGATTGGGACTCGCACTTTTCAATCGGTCATTTCTGAAGATGAAGTCGCATTGTTTCCATTACATCCCAGCCGCTCCAACCGCACAGCAATTCGCGCCGAGAGTCAAAAGCTCGGTAGAATAATTCACGAAGCCGGCTCTCTGATTATTACAAAATCGAGTACAGCTCTAAGAGGTACTCAGCACAGAGAAAGAATAAGGTCCATCAAAAACGCATCCTTTCGCCGCGCTGCGCCGGTTCTCTATCGTAACGGAAGAAAAGCTATCGGAGCAATTATGGTGCCGACTGGCGAAGTTGTGGTTCATCTTGCGCCTTTCATTTCTGCCGAAGTTTGGGCGGAAAGTTTTGGCGTAAAAATTTCTAAAAAGCTTTTCAATAATATTATTCTAGTTGATCTCAATGATGCATTTGACGCGATCGATTTTGCAAAACAAATTGAAGATGCAGACGGCGTCATTTACGCGTATCCAAATATTTGGGAAGAGAGAACAAAGCGCAATGACCCGTTGTACCCCGACCAATGGCATTTAGAGAATACAGGTCAGCAAGGCGGAGCAGTAGGCGAAGATGTAAGAATCGCAAATGTTTGGAACTCGTATCGCGGTTCAGGTTCGATCATAGCGATTGTCGATGACGGACTCGATGAGGCGCATGAGGACTTAACTGACAATGTGCTTTCGGGCTGGGGCTGGAACTGGACAACGAACAACTCTGATCCTTCTCCGGTAATGCCCGATGACGGACACGGCACCGCATGCGGCGGGGTGGCGGCTGCAAGAGGTTTTAACCTTTTAGGTGGAAGAGGCGCGGCGCCTTACGCGTACCTTGTCGGCTACAATCTTTTATCGAATTCAACTTTTGATAACGAAGCTGAGGCTCTCTCGAAAAATAATTCTCTCATCGAAATTTACAGCAACTCATGGGGACCTTCCGACGATGGATTAGATCTCGGGCTTCTGACTCCCGTTGTCGAGGCGGCGTTAGTTGACGGAATCACGAACGGCAGAAATGGAAAAGGCAGTATCTTTGTCTTTGCCGGCGGGAACGGACAGGGTGAAGGTGACAATTCAAACTATGACGGTTATGCGAACAGCCGATATACAATCGCAGTCTCTGCTGTCACTAATCTCGGTGAGCAATCGTATTATTCTGAATCAGGCGCAAACATTATTGTTTCCGCTCCATCGAGCGGCGGCGCCGATTCCGGAATTGTCACAACCGATGTCACCGGAGCCGAAGCCGGATATTCTCCCGGAGACGGCAGTCCTGATCCGAATTACACTATTACTTTTGGAGGAACCTCCTCTGCCGCACCTCTAGTCTCAGGAATTGCCTCACTAATGCTGGAAGCCAATCGCGATCTGACATGGCGAGACGTCAGAGATGTGATGCTCACGACTGCTCGAAAAAATAACCCTGCGGATCCTGAATGGACACAAAACGGAGCAGGTTATTGGATTCATCACGGATTTGGTTTCGGAGTAATAAATGCCGAAAGCGCCGTCACAACTGCTCATAGATGGGTCTCTTCCGGAGCAGAAGTTTCATACTCGGGATATTCAAGCAGTCCTGGTCTTTCAATTCCTGACGACGATCCTGCCGGAGTTGACGACGCGATTTTTCTTGGTGGTATACCTGCTGATTTCAAAATCGAATATGTCGAGATCACATTTTCCGCGTCTGATCATCCGTATTGGGGCGACCTCCAGATAACTCTTACATCGCCTTCGGGAACAATTAGCCGATTATCCGAACTCAATCCAAATGGCGCAGGGCAGCAATGGGACGGCTGGAAATTCGGATCGATTCGGCATTTTGGAGAGTCTCCGAATGGAGTATGGTCGCTTAACGTTGCGGATATGTCAGCGCCGGACGAAGGAACTCTTGAATCATGGAGTTTAACTTTTTATGGAACGACTTCACCGGGATATGAAGACACTCTGCCTCCAACAACGCCGATCCTCACACCTAAAAATGGCCAGTCAGTTTCTTTTCCGCTTCTGCTCGATTGGTCTGACTGCTCTGACACGGGCCGCGGATTGTCTCACTATATTCTTGAAGTTGACGATGATTCCTCTTTCGCTTCGCCTATTCAATTCGTCACAGCTCTTTCTGAAACTCAAGTAAGTGTCGGCAACGGAGCGTGGTATTGGAGAGTTTCAGCGTACGATCTTGCCGACAACTATTCAGTGTCGACCGTAGATTCATTCGTAGTAGCTGATGCCGCTCCTCCGGAATGGATAAGCATTTCTGCTTTGCCGTCATACTTTCTGAATTCAAATTCACAACTCGTCACAGTCTCGATAAAGATAAGCGATAACGAGGGAATAGATTCCATTGCGTTGGATTTGTCGAGGTTCGCACTCTCTTCATCTTTTGCCGCGAGTCAAGTCGATACCGAATCATGGACAGCTTCGTTCACCGTTCCAAGCGGATTGGATTCAGGAATACACCTTTTCAAAGTAAGCGCAGTGGACTTTGGAGCGAACGAGATCGATACGTTTGCAAATATCTCAATCGGCGCCGCAGTTATTCCTTCAGCAACTCTGAATTCAAACAACCTTCCGGAATTTGTCGATGGAAATTATATCTCTCTTGTTCCGGAAAATATTTCCTCGACCTGCGCAGGAATCCTCTATCAATACCGGTCTTTAGGCGATTCAGAGTGGCGAAATATCGAGGCCAGTTCGAATCCTGAGGCAGGGCCGCCATTCAGTGGAATCTTCTGGGAGCGGCCAGACACAGCAGTAGACGGCAAATACGAATTCAGAGTTTTAGGAATTTTAGCGAGCGGAGCAATAGACAGTTACGGAATTCTTACTCTTCTCACTCTTGATTCCGAGCTTTCGACATCCACGCAATTTCGCGATACTGTCGAAGGAACAATTACTCGGATTGATGCTTTCGAAGGGGACGAGACCTCTCAAATTGCGGGTGGAATTCTTCTTTCCGTTCCATCTTCAGCAATCAGCAACACAGTTTGGATCGAGATGATTCGTTATCTATCTTCATTCTCTCCTCCTCTACCGAGCACATTGCATCAGGTCGGACCTGCGGCCGAGTTCAACAGAATAGACGGAATTGATACCTTCAGTTCAGATGTGAGAATTGCAATTCCTATTGCCGATACTGTAATATCGGAGGAAGTCGGACTTTACTATTACGACGGTTCAAACTGGAGACGCGTTTCAAATGCGTGGGTCTCGGACAGCAAAGTTTTTGCCGAGGTGAGTCATTTCACTCTGTTTGTGCCGTGCACCGGAGCTCTGCCTGCGGAGTCAACTCTGGTTTCCGTAATAATTTATCCCAATCCATTTATACCGAACGATGGCAACAGCCGAAACGGCCTAAATTTTTCCGTCGCAGATCCCGCGACAGGAATAATTTTCGAGAATTTAACCGGTCAAGCAACAATCGAGATTTTTGATATCTCAGGGCGGCTAGTTGCAAGAATGCAGAAGAGCGACAATGAAGGCAGGTACAGATGGGACGCGCGAGGAATTGGAGGCAAGGAAGTTTCTTCCGGAATTTATCTAGCGATAATCAGTTCCGGAGCCGAGAGAGTCGTGAAGAAGATAATGATCATAAGGTGACGGTTCTGGGTCTTGACTTATCTGTTTAGTCATCATTGAGAAAAGAGATGAAGAATAAATATTGGAGAATCAGTGGAAGAGATATAAATTTTGCAGAGAGTAAAGATGAGGAAAAAAGGTAATGATCAGAAAAATACTTTTTCATCGGAGCACGAAGCGATTTAAATTGGCGAATCAAATTACGAAATTAGTTCTTTCGTACTTTGTGAACAGTAGTTCAGAGAGAAAGCCAATTTCCAAACCGACCTCCTGTCGGTTTGGAAATTGGGCACGCCTTGCCTTGGCCTCGCAGGG
>PEWQ01000117.1 GCA_002780065.1 Candidatus Hydrogenedentes bacterium CG07_land_8_20_14_0_80_42_17 | reverse complement strand
TGTCCTACATTATCTTCGGATTACAGGGGAAGTGCCAATAATTCGCCATGCACCCCAATGATACATAATTTAAACAATTTTGTAAACGAATCTTCGGGGAGTTCCTTAAACTTTTCCGCGCACGGGTGGTGGGGCAAGCGTTATTCCTCTTTTGTTTTCTTTTGTATTTTCCGTCACGCCGTCCCGCCGAAAAGTTTTGGGGGCGAAGCTCAAGCAGACGGGCAAAAAGGAAGGGGGTTGCGGGGAAGGAATTTTTTCCCGCTCGTGCTTGCCGTTCCCGTTCCGTTTGAGCAAGAGAAAAGCGGAAGGAGGGTTTGGGGGAATTCCGCTTTTCTCTTGCCAAATCAAAATGAGGCCAGTTCCGCCACCTTGCAACTCATTGCAAGACACCACAGAAAAATACTCTTTTCATTAGGAAAAGAAGAAATCCGGCGCGCGCAAAATGAAAAGAGCAAAGAGTATTTTTCTGTGGTGTTGCGAGCGGTGGCGGGGGTGCCTGCCCGCCGAAGCGTAAGCGTAGGAGGGGCTTCCTTAGTGGGGGTTTTGCTCAAAGAATGTTTGAATATCAGTCAAAAAACACCGCCAAATTGTATTTTCAGAGAAATCGTAAAAAGTGAAAACTGGCGGAGAGGGTGGGATTCGAACCCACGAGACCTTTTAAAGTCTACACGCGCTCCAGGCGTGCGCACTAGACCGGACTATGCGACCTCTCCTATTCAGGAAAATAAAGTATCTTCAGTAACGCAGGCTAAAGCCTGCGGCTGCCTTTGGAGACGCGGGGACGTGCGTTCGCCTTCCATTGCGATCTGCGAATCCATTTGTTACGCCGCAATCCTACGGCGTTTCTACTTTTGCTTCATCTCCTTTGGAGATGAGGGGACTCGAACCCCTGGCCTCGACAATGCGAATGTCGCGCTCTTCCAACTGAGCTACATCCCCAACTTCATTCATTATCTTTTGAATAAAGAATAAAGTCAATTTTTTGATGGAGTTTCTCTAAAATACATGAAGAATTGTTACTATTATTCTATGGGCACTTCAAAAATTAAAATAGTCTTCGATCTGGACGGAACCATCTTTTCGTCGTCTGATATTCTCGAACCTTCTTATTCCTCCGTGATTCAAAGATGCAATTCTGGGTGGAATACTTCATATTTAATTCCTTCAGCTCAAAAAATAATATCGCTTGTCGGAAGACCTGGTAAAGAAATTATAGCAGCTCTTTTTCCTCAAATGACTCTTGAACAGCAGAAAATAATTTCCGACTCAGTGCTTGTCGAACTTATTCGCCGTATTCGCAATAGAGAAGGAAAAATTTTTCCTGATGTTCCTTCCGTTCTAAAAAAACTTCAAGACGCCGGCTTCACTCTATTTATTGTCTCTAATTGCAGGCGGGCATATTTAGAGGCAATACTCGAAACATACAAACTTGAAAAATTCTTTTTTTCTGCTCTATGCAACGAAGACGATCCTTCAGCCGGAAAAGCGGGACTACTCAAAAAAGTGCTTAATAAAAGCAAAGGGGTAATGATCGGAGACAGAGCTTCAGACGGCGAAGCCGCGCGATTTGCCTCTGTTCCGTGGATAGGTTGCGCCTTCGGTCATGCCAGCTCAGAATTGCAAAAAGCTGACGCAATAATTCACTCTTTCAGCGAGCTGCCCGAAGCGATTGGATTAGTTATTTGAGATTCGTGATTAGTATTCATCAACAAAAAAGTCATTCCAACAAAAAATATTCCGGCATCTGAAGCTCGTAAAAATGGGCTTCCAAAAAAACTCCGCAACATTAAAACTATAAAAGTTCCCAATAGTCCAACAGCCAATCTCTCTTTTATCGAAATTAATTTTACAATCACAGCTCCAGCGGCGCCCGCGAGAAAAGTCAATCCAATCAGACCGCTTTGGTGAAGCACACGTATCCAATCACCCTCGTAGAAGACTCTGCGAATAGCTCCGACCCCGCGCCCTAAAATAGGAGAATGAAACCATTCCGAAACTGCAACTGTCCACGCAAGAATTCTTCCTCGCTCTGCATTCGTATTCAAATTACCCGAAAGCGACATCAGGCCTGAAACACTTTGCGGAGGCATAAATGCAAATCCAATCAACAGCAAAACTGCACAAAAAAATAAAAGTTTGCTGAAAGAAATTTCTTTACGAAAAATCAAAATCAAAAAAACTGATGCAGCGCCGATAATAGCTCCGAAAAAAGCCGCGCGCGCGCCGCTGACCGCTATTGCAATCAACAAAGCCAAGCCCGCAATAACAGCTTGGGCAAAGGGTAATGTTGAAAGCACGATCGGAACCGATATTGAAATTGTGCCGGCTAACCGCTCGGAAAATCTGTGATACTCGCCATTCGAATCTTCAATAAGTGAAAGCCCTAAAATTGAAGCGGTATAAATAAGCAATAAAACTGTAATCAATACGATAAGTAATTTTTTGATTCTTTGCCAATTATCTATTTTCGAGATATAGATCGAGGTAATAGGTGAAATTAAAAGTATTCCCAGAGTCCTCGCAAATGTCGGAAGAATCTCGTCATAAGTTTCAACAGTGCCGCATAAAAAACCTCTCACTGTAGAAACAACCGCTGCAATCAAGTATCCGGATGCCCAATACTCGAATCCAACAAATCGAGATTCTCTAAACCCTCGATTAAAGTATGCATACAAAATCAAAGCGATCAAACATAGATCAAATAAATACGGAAGAAAAGGATCGAGCACGATAGAAATAAGAAAGAATGCAAAAAGAGTTAAAAAGAAATTTAAAAATCTCAGTGACTCTGTGTCTCCGTGTTTCAACAATTCGTCTCCGTGTTTTAAAAATCCTGCTCAACATTCAAAATAGTTCCGGATATTACCGCAGAGTCTCCCATCAATTTAATCTGTGCGCCCGGCTTCAAAACTGTATTCGAGTTTTTTAAATCCAATCGCGCAGTCACAGAGCGAGTGTCAAACGACAAAATCGTTCCTATCTGCTCTGAGCGCAAAGAAGAGACGATATCTCCAACATGCAGTTCACCCTTGAAATCCTTTTCGAGCCAGACATTATCCAAAAGAATTTTGACTCGAACCTTTACGTCTTCAGATACTTTATTTTGAATTGAAACCGAATTGGTATGAAGTCTTACAGCAAATATCGATACTGCCAAAACAATCAGCAGAGCGGACGAGATGCTGACAAAAATACTGAATATGCGATTCGAACCCATATTTCAGATGATATTCGAAAAAATAATTTAGAAAAGACAGAACTTTCTCTAAAAATTTTTCCGTAGTAAAATATCGGCAATGATTAGAAAGATAGCAGGAGAAATAATTCATAGGCACGAAGGTGAGGTAATCGTTCAAACCGGAGGAATCGGTTTTAGAATTGCTGTTCCTTCTCTTTCAAAATTTCCTCCATTGGGAAGCAGTGTTTCGCTCTGGACATTTCTCAGGGTCAGGGAGGATTCTCTGGATCTCTTCGGATTCTTGTTGTTTGAAGAGCTCACTCTTTTCGAGTCAATGCTTAAGGTGAACAGATTACCGGCGAAAACTGCAATGGCAATAATAGGTAATTGCGGGGTTCAAGGCTTCAGAAAAGCGCTTGCGGAAGGAGATATAAAATCTCTTACTTCGATACCTGGAGTCGGCAAGAAGACAGCGCAACAGTTATTGCTCGAACTGCGCGGGCAGATTGACTTCGATGAATTACCCGACGCCGACGAGGACTTTTCTACTCTTGACGATTCAACTCGGGCTTTAATTGAACTTGGGTATTCCGAAAATATTGCCAAGCAAATTATCAGAAAAGTCCGTGAAGAAAATCCAGAATTAAACGACAATTCTGAAATAATCAAACTTGCTTTGAAGAAAGGACGCTGAATGAAAAAAAATATTACTGCATGGCTTATTGACGGGCCTGAATTGAAAAATGTTCCGAAAGAATATAAAGCAATTTGGGCGAAGGCAGTCGAAGAATATAAACTCAAAGGAAGAGCAGGCGAAATAGTTTTAGTTCTTGACGGCATCTCTCCATCAATACTTGTAGGAATAGGTGGAGATAATAATGAATGCGACAAGATGCGTGCTATGAAAGAAGCGGCTCAGCTTTTATACGAGACCGCAAGCAAACATAAGTTTGAACGAATCGAAATAGGCGGTGCGCCTAAAACCGCCTGCGGGCTGTTAGAAGAGGCTTTATTCGATGCCGAATACAAATTCAAAGTTGGAAATAAAGAGAATAATAAAACAAAGATCGAGTTTAAAATAATCAATTCGAACGCTTCTATCAAAAAAAGAGCAAAAGAAATTTCATCAGTTAAAAGTTTTGCGCGGACTCTAGTCGATATGCCTCCTTCTCACAAAAGCCCAAATAAGTTTGCGGCGGTTATTCGCTCTGAAATAAAAAAAAGAAAACTCGATCGAAAAATAAAAATGACAATTTGGGATAAAAATAAGTTAGAGAAAGAAAAATGTAATGGAATACTCGCTGTCGGAAAGGGCTCAGCTAATCCTCCTATGATATTGCGGCTAGACTATGTACCGCGAGGTGCTAAAGGAAAAATTGTGCTTGTCGGCAAAGGATTGATCTTCGACAGCGGAGGATTAAATCTAAAAACCTACGAAGGAATGAAAACTATGAAATGCGACATGGCGGGTGCGGCTACTGTTATCGGAGCCGGAATTCTCGCCGCGTATTTTGGAATAAAAAATTCGGTGACCGTCTTTGCAGGGCTTGCCGAGAACATGCCTGGAAATGCCGCATTCAAACCTGGGGACGTAATTGAAACTAGAGCCGGAAAAACAGTCGAGGTATTAAACACAGACGCAGAGGGAAGGCTAGTGCTCGCAGATCTTCTAAATCTCGCCGAAGCGGAAAAGCCGAACGCAATCATCGATGCCGCAACTCTAACGGGCGCTTGCGTAGTAGCGCTTGGAGAAGAATACGCAGGGCTTTTCTCAAAAGATGCTAAACTCAGTGAAAGTATTATTCGCGCGGCAGAGCAAAGCGGAGAGGCAATCTGGAGAATGCCGATGGGCAGGGATTTTAAGGAAAAATTAAAAGGAGATATTTCCGATTTAAAAAATATAGGAAACAGATACGGTGGAGCCAGCACTGCCGCTGAATTTCTAGATGAGTTTATCGATAGAACACCTTGGGCTCATCTCGATATTGCAGGTCCTGCGTTTCGCGAAGGCAAAGGAAAAGGCAGACCAAATGGAGCCACCGGTTTCGGAATTGGAATGCTTTTAAGATTCATTGAAGAGCGGCAATGAAAGATAAACAAGATTTAGAATCGCGCGTCGTTGCACCTGGCGGGGTCGCTGAAGACGAGGGATTGGACAGGGCGTTACGGCCGAAAACGTTTCAAGAATTCGTCGGGCAGGCGCGTGTAAAAGAAAATCTTCAGCTTGCCATTGAAGCGTCAAAGCGTAGGACCGACGGTTCTGCTCTGGATCACATTCTCCTTTCAGGACCTCCCGGGCTCGGTAAAACGACCCTTGCCGCAATAATTGCTTCCGAACTGAACGTAGCTCTTCATTCCACTTCCGGACCTGTAATAGAAAAAGGAGCCGACCTCGCAGGACTCTTAACTCAGCTTCAGCCGCGGGATGTTCTATTCATAGACGAGATACACCGACTGCCAAAAATTGTCGAAGAATTTCTTTATGGCGCAATGGAAGATTACTCGATTGATATTATTCTCGACAAAGGTGCGGCAGCGCGTTCGATTAAAATCGCTCTGCCGCCATTCACTCTTATCGGAGCAACAACTCGTTCCGGAATGATTGCGGCTCCTATGCGAGAGCGCTTCGGAATAACCCATAGACTCGATCATTACGATGTTAGCGATATGATGAAAATAGTCGAGCGGGCCGCGCGGCTATTAAAATTAAACGCCGATAATGAAGGGCTCATGGAGATCGCAAAGCGAAGCAGAGGAACTCCGAGAATATCCAATCGTCTTTTGAGAAGAGCCCGTGACTACGCTGAAGTTAAATCCAACGGAGTGCTGACTCTAGAAGCGTCGCAAAAATCGCTCGAGATGCTGGAGGTTGATTTCCTTGGACTCGATTCGATGGACAGAAGAATCCTCGAAGCTCTCGTGACAAAATTCGGCGGAGGACCAGTAGGAGTGGATTCTCTCGCTGTCGCAGTTGCGGAGGAGCCAGGCACAATAGAAGAAGTCCATGAGCCTTATCTTATACATATTGGAATGATAAAGAGAACTCCTAGAGGCAGAGTCGCAATGGCTCAAGCTATAGATTATGTTCGCGAACTCAACTCGAAATAAAAACTAAATGGCAGAGCTGTCAGTAAACTCAAAATTCAGCCGTAAGCATTACACCGTGTCTCTGCATGAATCCAAAGGCAAATCACATTACGATCTCTTTCTCGAAAATGGAGATGTACTGAATGCTTGGAGAATTTCTGCTCCACCCGAAACAGGTTGCGTCACTGTCGAAAAAATTTGCGACCATAGAAAAAAATATCTTGAATATGAAGGAGAAATTTCCGAAGGCAGAGGCAAAGTAACAATTCATTCACAAGGCCACTATCGGCTTTTTGAATCGTTATTGACTCTTGAAGACGGAAAGAGCTCAGGAATATATCTCTTCAAAAAAAATTTACTGATAGACCCGAGAAAATCCACAAAAAAACTTGAAGACTACTCCGATAAGTTCTAATCTAACATAAAAGATCATCAAATAGATGAAAGGAGTTTATAGTTCATGGCAAAAATTTGGTATGACAAAGATGTAGACCTTAAGCTAATTAAAAGCAAAAAGGTTGCAGTATTGGGATATGGTTCGCAGGGGCACGCTCAAGCCCAGAATCTCCGCCAGTCCGGAGTTAAGGTAGTAGTATCCGAACTTCCCGGCACAGACAACTACAAGAAAGCTGTCAAAGACGGGTTCAAACCCATGCCTGCGGCAAAAGCTGCAGAGTGGGCGAATGTGATTCAAATTCTTCTTCCTGATGAAATTCAAGCAAAAGTTTATGAGAAGGATGTCGCTCCAAATTTGACACCGGGCAAAGCTCTATTATTTTCTCATGGATTTAATATCCGCTTTAAACTGATCAAACCTCCTAAAGGAGTTGATGTAATTCTCATCGCGCCGAAAGCACCCGGTCATACTGTTCGAAGGCTTTTTGCAGACGGTAAAGGCGTTCCAATGCTACTTGCAGTAGAACAAAACGCTTCGAAAAAAGCGTGGGAACTTGGACTTTCTTACGCGAAAGCGGTCGGCGGCACGAGAGCCGGAGTCATCAGGACAACATTTACTGAGGAAACCGAAACAGATTTATTTGGAGAACAGGCAGTTCTTTGCGGAGGACTATGTGCATTGATTCAGGCCGGGTTCGAAACATTGATCAAGGCAGGTTATCAGCCTGAGGCCGCATACTTCGAATGCTGTCACGAAATTAAACTGATTACCGATATGATCAACGAAGGCGGACTTGCATGGATGCGTTATTCTATTTCGGATACCGCTGAATACGGTGATTACACTCGAGGTCAAAAAGTTGTTGGAAAATCTTCACGCGATGCAATGCAGAAGATATTGAAGGACATTCAAAGCGGCGCATTCGCTAAAGAATGGGTTGCCGAAGCCAGAAGCGGAAAAAAGAAATTTCTTAAGATGCGTAAAGCCGAAGCAAACAGCCGCATAGAGAAGGTTGGAGCAAATCTTCGCAAGATGATGAGCTGGCTCAAGGACGCGAAGAAGTAAATTATTATTTGAAGTTCACGCTTCGCCGGTTGAAGAATCGGCGAAGCTTTTTTTTAACCTTTTTCATGGAGTTCTCCGAAAATACCATTTCCCTTTGAACGTGTAAAATAATTGACATGGAGGCACAGGCGCCCCCACCTGTGCTAGGTACGCATGCCAGCACCTCCAGCCAGCCAGCTCTTTTCTTCTTGATATATCAGCTTGGAGCATAAAATAGCAAGCCTGAAAGTTCACCTGCAATCTCGAAAAATAGTTTTTTATTTTCAGCGCATGCAAAAGCAATTCCGTCGTATCGATTTAAATAGCTCCTATATTTTTCGAATTTGCTAAGATCTTCCATAATATCTTCCCGATCCATAAATCCTAATCCCAGCTCTTCTTTACCGATAGTTAGCCATCGTGAGGGTTGGCTGGCAAAAGCAGAAGTTCTGCCAACAATCACAAGTGCGGGAGAGCTTACCGAGAGTCCCTCCATCGAGTCAACTGTCGTCGTAACTATTTCTGAATTTGCAATGGACGCATTCCGTATAATCGCAACCGGTGTATCTCCTGCAATTCCTTTTTCGCGCAAATCAGACTGCACTTCGTTTAAAAGTGACGCGCTCATGTAATAGACCAATGTCGAATTGCTGGACGTGCGGCCGTGCATCGAAACAATTTCAAGAGAACTCGATAGATATCGTTGAGTCAAAGGAATTCCAAATTCTGCCGCGGCCGCGTTTATTGCGCTGACGCCCGGCACTACTTCAACTGCAATACATCTTTTCGACAAGTATTCCAGTTCCTCTCCGCCTCTCCCAAAAATAAACGGGTCTCCACCCTTCAAGCGGACTACTCGCTTACCGCTTCGAGCCGCAGAAAAAAGTTCTGCATTGATTTCATTCTGGTCTGTCTTTCTTCTTCCCTTGCGCTTTCCAACATATATTTTTTCTGCTTCGTATTTTTTTAGGAAATCTGAATCTATCAAATCGTCATAAAAAATAGCATCGGCTATTCCGCACAGCCGATCAGTTTTAATAGTCAGCAGATCGGCATTTCCCGGTCCGAAACCCGCAATCCAAACCTTGCCCCATCTTCTTCTTTCATCTAATTCAAAAAATATTTTTCGAACCTCAATTTC
Organism: Candidatus Hydrogenedentes bacterium CG07_land_8_20_14_0_80_42_17; assembly: GCA_002780065.1. Classification (GTDB taxonomy): domain Bacteria; phylum UBA8481; class UBA8481; order UBA8481; family UBA8481; genus UBA8481. Next base: position 6,947 of record PEWQ01000117.1, on the reverse strand, counting down.
TTTTTTCTTTCCAATAACCGCAATTATTTTATTTTCTTCAGAGGTAAAGGCACAAAAAATTCGTAAGTCAAAAGGACGGGGAAAAGGTAATGAATCTGAACTAACAACTATCGCATTAATTTTTTCTGAATCTAAAGTTTTAATCGCGTCAACAATTTCATTAAGTTCAATAACATTTAATTCAACATCTAACCGTTCATCAAAAAAGCATTTTGCTTTGTCGATATTTATCGAGACCGCGCCAAGCGTTAATTGCTTCACGGTAATCCTTCTTCTTTGTCCAGCTCTTTGATCCTGTCCCTCCATGCAATAGATCTCTTAACGTCTCTGGCATTTGAAGTCACAGCAACAGTCATGTAATCTTTGCGAAATATTGCCGGTGAGATAAAATCGCTTTCAACTGGATTATCGGAGATACAAACCATAAGCCCTCTTATGCGGGCATCTTCGGCTATCTTTTGATTTATTTTTTTATCATCAGTGCAAGCGTAAACAAGTATCGCGTCTTCGAGATATCGATCGTTGTAAGCGTCTTTCTTAAATTCGACTCCGAACTCTTCGATCTCTTTCAATATTTTTGTGGAGATAACTTTGATCTTTCTCGTGAACTGAAGAAGCGATTGTATTTTTTGAAGAGCCGCTTTGCCGCCGCCAACAACTAAAATAAAGCCTTCTCTGAGTTTTATTGCGACTGGTAAAAAAATTTCTTCTTTTTCATATGACATAATCCTCGATCACCTTTTCAATACTCAATCGTTCACAAATCTTTCTGATCGAATTAACCTCATCATCATTCTCGTTGAGATTAATATCCGCTTCCGAGACAGTATCCGAGTCCTGTGATAAAGAAACAACAAGGATTTCTCCCGGAGCATTCAACTTTCTGATAATTCTAATTTCATGCGGGTCCAACTCACCTATAGCAGTTATAAATATCTGACCGCTATCCGTCATTATGCGTGAAAGCTCGCCTAACCGCCTGATTCTTTCCGCTCTTTCCTCTTCCTTCTCCTCAACGTCCTGGTCCATGCCGAAATCAAGATTCGCTATTCCTAGATAATAAACATGATAATCTTCATCAAAAAGCCGCGCCTCGAGCATCATGCCTATTCTCTTCGAGCGTTCTTCATTTCTTCCCGTAATCAGAATAAATTTCGGTTTGTGCCCAAATCTCAACGCTCTCTGCTCCGAAGTGAGCTCGCTTGTTTCCCAGCGTTCTTCACGCTTCTCTACATGCTCATCGAAAATCGACTTCGAATCCATTGCACCTCCGAGAACAATTCCCGCGCCGGCAATTTCATATCGATCAACAATTACAAGTCTTCCAGTCCCTGCAATTTCAGTCGGAAGATCAAAAGAGATTGGCCTTATGGATTCGATTACGCAAGTTGCGACATCGTGACGGTCTATCTGTGACTTTGCAAAAGACATTGAAAAGTCCGAAGCGTCTAAAACTTTTTCAATCGAAGAGAGAAAAGTGGAAGTTCTCGATGATGCAATCTTTAGTTTGTAGCGCTTGCCTTTTATCATCGGAGACCGTCCCATCCAGAAGAGCTGAACACGAAGACGAGTTCCAACTCTAGGAGAAATATCCGAAGATTTTGTCATAATTTCTCCGGGTCTAACATAAAGTTCATCGGCTAAAGTGACTCCCACAGCTTCTCCTGCGCTGATCGTCTTCTTCTCTTTCGCAGAAAAAACTTCAATGCTCGCTATCTTTGTTTTTTTCTTTGAAGGATAAAAAATAACATCGTCGCCGATACTCGCTGTTCCGGTCTCGACATTGCCCGCAAAAATCCGGCGTTGGTCATCTTCTTCCGTAAATTTGTAAACACCCTGAATCGGCAATCTGAATGGTTTGTTGTCCAATTCTTCATGCGCGGAAAAATCATTGATCTGTTCCAATACCGTTTTTCCGTCATGCCATTCTGCGCGCCTCACTATATTTTCTCCTTCACGAGCGCAGATCGGTATGAAGCTCGCAGGCTTGACTCCGATCTTTTCGAGAAATGCACCGAACTCTTCCTTGATTTTCTCGAGCACTTTGAGATCGTATTTGACAAGATCCATCTTGTTGACCAAAACGGAAACCTGTCGAATTCCAAGAAGCGATAGAATGAATCCGTGCCTGCGCGAGTTTTCCATCACGCCTTCAGCCGCATCAATAACAAGAAGCGCCGCATCAGCGCGCGAGGCTCCGGTTATCATGTTCCTCAGAAATTCAACATGACCCGGAGCATCAGTAATAATGTAATCTCGATTGCCGGACTTAAAAAAACATCGCGCAGAATCTATCGTGATTCCCTGCTCCTGCTCATCCTTCAAGGCATCAAGAAGAAACGCGTATTCGAACGGCTTTGAGTTCCTTCTGCACCGCTCTCTAACCGCTTCCAGTTTTCCATCAGGCAGAGAATTAGTATCAGAGAGAAGCCTGCCGATAACTGTGCTCTTCCCGTGATCGACATGACCGACTATAACAAGATTAAACTGTTCGCGATTATCGAAAGGTTTTGCGATAGAATTACTACTCATTTTCTTTAGTCCTCAAAACAAAAAAATTCTTGCTCACATGTAGCCTTCCCGTCGTAAAGTCTCGAGCCCTCCGCTGTCTTCCTTGTCCTGGGCTCGGCCAGAGCGCTCTGCAATGCGGGAAAATTTTCCGCTTCGCAATTCTTCAACTATCTCGTGAACATTCTTCGCTGTTGATTCGACAGGCTGAGTGCACGGCGCACAGCCTAGCGACCTGTATCTCTTCCCGTCTCCTCGATCAAAATAAAGAGAGACGATTGGAATCGATTCGCGCTCGATATATTCCCAAATATTCAGTTCTGTCCAGTCAAGAAGCGGATGTATCCGGAGATGCGTGCCCGGAGCAAAATCGGTCTTGTATTGATTCCACAATTCAGGCGGCTGTTCCGCAATGTCCCACTCGCTCTCACGATCCCTCGGCGAAAAATATCTCTCTTTCGAACGGCTTCCCTCTTCATCCGCACGCGCGCCGACAATTACTCCAGTGTAAGGTTCCTTGTTCATATCAATTTCGTATTTGCCGGTTGAATGATTCATTCGGTATCTCTCTCCTTCTCCGGAAAGAGTTCTCTTCAGAGCTTCAGTCTTCAGAAACTTGCAGCACATAATTCTGTTTACATTCCCGTCAGGAAAAGTTTGCTTCTCGTCCAAAGCTGTCTTGTTCGTTCCAAAAATCATGTTCAGCTTCCACTCACGGGCAAGCCGATCTCGATATTCAATCATCTCCGGAATCTTAAACGCCGTATCTATGTGTACAAGCGGAAAGGGAACATGCCCGAAAAACGCCTTTCGCGTAAGCCACAAAAGCACTGTGCTGTCTTTCCCAATTGACCATAGCATGCAAAGCTGTTTGAACTCACGATATGCCTCGCGCAAAATATGAACACTTCGAGCTTCCAACCTATCGAGATGATTTTGTATCATTTTTTCTTTCCAATATGCAAACCGCATTCGCGGCTCTCTGGACGTTCCCACCACCATCTGCCTGCCCGTATGTCTTCTCCGAATTCAATTGCCCGCGTGCATGGCTCGCACCCGATGCTCGGGAAACCTTTATCGTGCAATAAGTTGTACGGAAGTCCTCGCTCTTTTACATACTTCCATACTGCTTCAAGAGTCCAATCGAAAATTGGATTTATCTTGAAGATATTATTTTCTGAATCCCATTCAATCGAGTTTATTTCTTTCCGAGTTATTGACTGCTCTCTGCGCAATCCGCAAATCCATGCAGAGACCGTCTGTAAAACTTTTTTTAGAGGTCTGACTTTTCTGATTTCACAGCATAATTTTCTATTCTCCACACTCTCAAAAAAAAGATTGGGACCTTTATCCTGAATCATTTCAGAAACCTCTTTTGCGTCAGGTTCGAGAATCTCATACTTCACATTGAAATAACTCATCGACCTATGTAGTGTATCGTATGTCGCTTCGAAATGCCTTCCTGTATCGAGTATAAAGACTCTAGAACCCGGCGAAACTTCGGACAACATGTCGGTCAGCACCTGATCCTCAAGACTCATACTCGACGCAAGTATCACATTCGGTTTCTCAAATGTTTCAACTGACCATGCGCAAATCTCCCGCGCACTTTTTCCTTCAAGCTCTTTTCGATAGCTATCCAAATCAAATTTCATATTCAGGTCTCTTACGATCAAAATTAATTTTTTCCCAGATTCGTTCGTGAATATAATAGAAAAATATCTTTGTAACAAATTCTACTGCGCCGATGGAAAGTGATAAAAAAACTTTTCTTGTAAAAATGAAAGCTATTGCTACTGTCCAAATTGATGCGCTTATTCTCCATGAAAATGCTTTGGCTAGGCTTCTAGCGTGTCCTTCTATCATCTTTTACCTCTTTTCTATCACGACAGACCAATGCGAATCTTTCTTCTTCATACCTATCACACGGTGGCCTTCTAATTCAACCGAACGCGGAACATTTCGAATCGGTTCTCCGTCATCAAGCAGCACTTCAATCTTCGAACCCTTCGGCAGTTTCGATAAAACTAATTTAACCTTCACAAAATTCATAGGGCATCCGACACCGCGAAAATCGTGGACAGGAACATCTTTAGTCTGAGAGTTTACAAAATTCGAATTCCTTTCGTTTGGAAATCTCAGTTGATCATCCATGCTTTCGTAAAGTTTTTTAACTGCCTCGGATAAATTCAATACCTCTTCCTTTAATTCGAAAAGCAAACTCAAATCCTTTGAAAGCCCGGCCATAACAACTCTTTCGAATCTTTTTTCGACCAGCCCCGGCAAAATAAATCGCTCCTGAAATTCTTTGAAAACTTGCCCTTCTGAACCTGCGTCAACTCCGCGCGTAATAATGAGCATTCGCGCCGAGAAATGTGCGATATTGTAAAGATGTTTCTTTACTGCTTCAGTTTCGGATATCTTCGAGAGTTCTTTCTTCTCTGCATTTATGTTTTTTAAATCAAATTCTATTAAATCGAAAAGCCCTGCAGAGCACTCGCCAGAGCCTCTGCCGGCTAAAGTGAATGGTTCGCTTGCGCTCCAATCGTGATAAAAAGCAGGATCGTCTTCGTATAGAGGAACTTCCAATTCCCGATATTTTTTGACAAGACGATTTGCTTCTTCTAAACCTGAATTCTGCATAAACTCATCAAAAGATTCATCTTCTCTTTTCTTCTCGATTACGTATTTCAAAAGTTCCTTCGTAAAGTCCGCAATGGAGCGCGACGGAATATCTCCAATTATCTTCGCTAAACGAGGGTGCCCGTCACCGAATTGCGCTCCGGCAACAACTGTGTATGCCGGATAATAGCGATCATTCTTGTGCAGAGTTCTTCCGTAAAATCCGAGATTCGCCGTTTGATGCTGGCCGCATGAATTCGGGCATCCGGAAAGATTCATGCGAAAACCGGAAAGCCTGTCAAGATCGAGTTCTGACTTCGAAAGACTTTTTGTAATTGCCGTGACAGCACCGCGCGAAAGGCATATTCCGAGTCTGCACGTATCCGCTCCTGCGCAAGCTATCGTATCTCTCAAAATTGCGGGTTGCTCAGAAAGTTCTGAAATATGTCGTGAAATTTCAAAAATATTTCCAAGATACTTTTCATGAATATTGCGCAATTTTAAATTCTGTTCTTTTGTAGCTCTCAAAACATTTCTGCCAAACGGCATTAGAAAATTCGCAAGTTCAATTCCTTTTTCGTTATCGATCTTTCCCAGCGCAAAAGGAATTACAACTGAATGAAGTCCTTCCTGCTTCTGCTTTGCAACATGCCTCTTTTTCCATATCACAAAGTTGTTTGAATTATGCTGCAAAGGCAGAAGGTCGACTGACACGGATTTATTCTCGAATTTTTCTAACTCCAAGTGTAAAGGTTCAGGATTTAATTTATGCACCGCTTCGAGTTCATTATGATACTCCTCTAAAAATTTTTCTTTGCCGAGGTCTTCTCGTAAAAAACGCAATCGATTGTGATGTTTATTCTTCCTGTTGCCTTTATTGTTAAACAAATTCTTTGCCGCGCGCGCTACTGCATAGACTTCATCCACTGTAATAAATTCATGCGCAAGAATTCCGACCGCAGACTTTGCTCCCATTCCGCCTGCGAGATAAACCTTGAATCCTTTCTCGCCATTCTTCTCTGTCGCAACAAAACCTACATCCGCAACTGAGGCCATCGCAGTGTCAGATGGCGAATTTGAAAATGCAAACTTAAATTTTCTTGGCATTGTCCACGAATCCGATTCAGAAATCATTCGTGACGTCAGCGCCGCGGCAAAAGGAGAAACGTCGAATACTTCTAAAGGATCGATTCCGGAATCCACTGACGAAACAATATTCCTGACTGTATTCCCGCCGCCGCCTCTTGTTGAAAGTCCAGCCTCTAAAAGAAATCGCATCGCAGGAATTACATTTTCCAATGCGACATAATGAATCTGAAATTCCTGACGCGTGGTCACATGAAAATACGAAGAGCCCCATCTTCTCGACGCCTCAGCAATACGCAGAAGCTGTTGAGGCGTAACTGCTCCACCCGGAGTCCTGATCCGCATCATGTATGTATCGTTCTTCCTCTGCTCGTAAACACCCATAGGAACCCGTCGCGGCTTCAATTCCTGAGCCGACAACTTTCCTGCTTTTACATCTAAGATCATCTTCTCAAGAGAATCTATCTCCGACTTCAATTCAGAAGGTATATTGTAAAAAGTCATATTCGCCTTCCTACCACAGAGTATTCGTCGTAATCTTCAACCTCATCATTAATGATTTCTATTGGTTCGATATCGACTTTTCCATCTTTTATCAGGAATGATTTAGCTACTGGATCTTTTTCTGCAAGCGAAATAATCACGTAACTAATTGAAGGGTCGAATGCAAGCTTTATGTCCTCCTGAGAAGGTCTTGCTGGAGTAGCAGGGTGGCTGTGATAAACACCCAG
>PEWQ01000072.1 GCA_002780065.1 Candidatus Hydrogenedentes bacterium CG07_land_8_20_14_0_80_42_17 | reverse complement strand
TCCAAAGAACGTGTGAAATAATTGAAAAATGAAAATTGGAAAAATAAAATTTTCAATTTGCACTTTCCAATTTGCAATTTCAAATATAGAATTAGGTATTGTGTCCCTCTAATTCCCTCGGGGCGTTGCGCGGAACTACGCTGATTTCAGAATGAGCTCAGGAAGTCTGAATTTGCACTTTCCAATTTGCAATTTCAAATATAACGGGAGACGCTCTGGAGGCACAGACGCTTTTTCCCCCGCGAATTGACGATAATATTTGCTGAAGTTTCCCTAAATCTTTTGCTGCGATACAAATACCTTAGTCTTATTTTATTTCGAGCCTGTCACGAATAGGTTGAGGGGTTCTTGAAGTTCTTGGCTCAGTAACATTTGAACTCACATTTCGAGAACTCTCTTTTGTTCGCACCACGCTGTTTGTTTCAGGACTAGAGAATAATTCACTATTTGAAGCTCTCCCTCCGCCGAAAAGATACCCTGCGCTGATGCGATGCGACTCACCGAGTGGACCGAAAGGAACGTAAGCATAATCAAGTTCAAGCCCGGAGAAATTAAATCCAACGCCCGCTGTCAGTCCTTCTCCGACATCGCGGCCTTGAGTCCTATAACCTGCTCTCAATTTTAACATCTCGATCGGACTCCATTCCGCTCCGGCTCCAGCATCAACATCGCGATCGGCAAACTTCACAACGTCAGCGGCAAGAAGCAGATTCAATTTCGGAATCCTGTATGCTCCACCGCCTCGAATCGCCCAAGGCAGATCGTTCCGCTGATTCAAATACTTCAATCCTGTTCCAAGATTCGTAACCGCTAATCCAATAGTAAGCCCCTCAATATCCCTTACGTCCATTCTAACTCCGATATCGCCTGCAACTGCATCAGCCTTTACATTATCCAATTCGCTGGTGATATATCGAATTGCTCCGCCCACAGATAAATACTCGTTCATCTTCACACCGTAATGTAATGATATGCCTAGATCGCGCGAAGCAAATGTTCCTCCAACTGCGGCAAGTTGGCCATTCGCATTCTCCGTAGTTCTCAAGAGATTATCTACGGCAACAGTGTTCACGACCAATCCGACTCTGCCCTTTGCGCCAAGTTCAGAGGTTATTCCTGCGTATTCCTGACTCACACCCTGAAACCATTCTGTGTGCTGAAATCCAATCTGCCACGCAGAGGGAGCAACAGCTAGTGCGGCAGGCTGACCCCAAAGTGTAAATACATCATGTCCATAAGCGGCGTAAGTTCCGCCCATCGCGGCATGGCGGCCGCCCATCTCGAGCTTCAAAAACTGTGCGCTCGATGTGCCGGCGTTCGAAGAGATAGAGACAGCTTGAGATGACGGTGAGATTGCGGCTGTGATAAAGACTGCGCTTATTATAACGCATTTGTACTTAAATATTTTTCCTTTTTGCCTTTTGCCCTTTGCCATTTGAATTATATTCTTCCTCATCTTATCACCGCCACCTTTCTTACAGCCCTGCCACCAGGACCATCTAATATAATTAAATACACACCGCTTGCAATTTGTCTACCCGACTGGTTAGAAAGATTCCAAGAAACAGTACCTCTTCCAGTGTTAATAATCGATGTAATACGCAATGCAGAGTTTGTCGTAGTGTTCGTCAAAGCATTCACAGTGCCGTCTGTAACTAATTCCCCGCTCAGAGTGAAGACGCGTATCCGAACATCACCGCCCGGAAAATTCGTCAGCTTAATTCCATATCGCTCGTCGGCTGATGAATAACCCGAAGTCGCAGAATTATCAGAACGCCACGGATTCGGATAAGCGACAACTTCTTGAACTGTCCCGTTGAATGCAAGCGCCCGCGCCGATTGAGGCAATCCAACTGCATACTTCGAAAAATGCTTTGTCAAAAATTCTATTCTGTTTTCTTCCGAATACCTTACTGCTCTGTAATCGACCCAATGCGAACCGTTCCAATAATACGCGCTCACTGCGGCCTCAGTGCGATCCGGTATTCCGTCGCCGTCCGAGTCGTAACCTAAAAGTTCAGTCTCGGTAAAATCTGACGCGTCGTAATACATGACAACTGTTATCGAGTCATCAAAATAAACTGGATCACTCGGATTGGAAGGCGAATAGAAACGCTTTGCCGCACCAGTGATTATCACTGAATCATCTGCAGTCGGAGTTGTATCAGGAGTACCTGAGGCAATCTTGAATCCTTGAGCATAAGATTCAGACGCCGGCACAATAACAGTAATATGCCCCGAATCGAAAAGCACTCCGCCTTGACTCGATACAGTCGCTTCCGTGCCTAGTCCGATAGTGCGAAGTTCAAATGTGCGTGTTGCTCCGGATACGGACTTTCTAACATAAACAAAACTATCAGGTCCTGACTTCGACATTGCAACAAACATCGAGCCGAGATTAGTTCCTTCCTCAGAAGAAACATCGATCGGTGAATTCGGAGTTGTATCATTTCCTCGATCGTAATAAACAAATCTCGTCACGAATAATGAAGTGTCATAAGTTCCAACATCATTCGGATATCCTTTGAAGACTCTCTGCCAATCCCAGTCAGGGCCGCGCGCCGCCGTGTATATCAAACCATCGCCGCTTCGAGTCCATTGCGGGAAGATTGGAAAAGTATCACCACCGGTATTTATCTTCACCAAATTCGCATGATTCAAATTTACAAGAGTCGGATATGGATTAGTCACCGGATATCCGCCAAGCGTAATTCCATTAAATGACTTCAGGACATATAGCTCAGCAGAGGTCACCGAAGGACCGTTAGGCAAGTTGTCCGAAACGTAAATTATGGTAAATGCCAGCCGCTTGCCGTCCGGCGACCACACAGGATAGCACGCATAATAGCGCGTATTCGTTGCAACCCCCCCTCCCGGCGTATACATATTATCCCAGCCTGAAAGGTATCGTATTCTCGCAGAGTCCGCATAGTTGTCGAACCCTACTCCGCTCTGCCTCCAGAACACAACCAAATTGCCGTCCTGCACCGTCGCCACTGTCTCACCGTTCGGAGCCATATCAAACCAGCGCCATGCAATGTTCTGGAACGGTTTTCCTTCCGTATCTGCCGGATTACTTGGTGTGATCTTGATCGAGTCTCCAGTCGCAAGGTCAACTGCATAAATCTGCGCTCGTCTGCCATACGCCCGAGTAATGACTCCGCACAAAGCATACTCTGTCAGCGCATGCACAGAGTCAGGAATAGTGCTTGCTACTCGAACATCTGAAAGGAAATTCACCTGCCCCGTCTCTTGTCCAGAAGCAAGATTGTGCTGGAATAAAACAGTCGGAGCACCGCCGACTTGTTCCTTCACCATTTGCCAGTTCGTTCCATCTGCCTTTACATACGCCATAAGATTCGGATTCGAATCGCCACCAAACGCAACATTGCCTAAATAATATTTTCCTGCGCCTGTCACGCTCGACTGCTGAATGTTCGATGCCGGATTTCCGCCAAGATTATTTCCGCTCGACTTGTTCTCGGAAAGAAATGTCACAGCCGCATTGCTTCCAATTGCAGTTCCAACAACAGTTGCAGAATAAACATACGTATTCGGCGTTCCTGTTCTCAATTCGAACCGCACAATTCCTGAGGCGCCCGTCGTCTGCGGATTCGATGAAACAACCGTTATCGGCGGATTGGTGTCTCCAGTCAACTGCACCGACCTTCCTGACGCAGGAACTCCATTCGTATCGAGCACAGAAACGACAACTATGGCAGTATCGATGTTATTTGCGATTCCAGATCCTCCTGAAATGTAAACCGAATCCGTGGAGCCGCTCGCTACATTGACATTAGTGACTACACTTCCATTCGAGCTCAAAACTCGAGTGCACGCTGTGTCGCCTGATGTGAACTGAATTGCTCCGGTCTCGATTCGCGCTTTCAAAGTCTTCGAATCAACGGTCAGAGTCGGCGACATATTGTAAAGAACGAGGAAATTAGCTGTCGCTGACGGCGCAATGTTCGTCGAGTCTGTTCTCGATAACGAACCGTTCGTAAATGTTCCCGGCGCGCCAAAGTTGTAATCGCCTGCATCGTAAACTCCATTCGAGTTCGTATCGATTACAATTCTCACACTCGAAATTCCTGTATCAGGATGCGTGCCGTCATTCTTTACGATCACTGTCTGAAGATTAATTGCAGAAGTCTGACCGTTCACAATGTAGAATCGTAATACCTCAACATCAGCTTCACCGCTTGCTACATTGTCATTCGCCACTGCAAGTGAATCCGCATAAATTGCCGCTCCGCTTGTATCATTCACAACAATCGTAATCGAAGTATCCGCCGGCGGACTCGTTGCAATGTCGGCGGTGAGCGTAATATTTCCTGCCGCGCCAGGTGTAATCGAAACCGTATCTGAGCATGACTTGAATCTTGCAATAGGAGTTGCGCCTGGCCAGCCGGAAACTTCTGTCATTGATGAATTGTTGAATGTGAACACTGCAGGCGACGCGGAGAAAGTAATATTCTTCGATGCATTACTTCCTAACGTCGTGAAAACTCG
>PEWQ01000057.1 GCA_002780065.1 Candidatus Hydrogenedentes bacterium CG07_land_8_20_14_0_80_42_17 | reverse complement strand
CTATTTTGTTTGATAATATATCTTTAACCTAAAAGGGGTTGCAGTGAGGTGCATAGATGAAAAAAAATAACATTAGAAATTTAATTTATCTTTTAATTTTTGGTTTGATGCCTTTTGTCTTTTTCGGTTGCGAAGGTTGTGGCCAATCCAACGAAAATATAAACCCTGAGTCCAGAACAACTGTGGTTCCCCGTGAAAAAATTACTATTGGTAGAATTCCAAGCGGAAACGTTCTTGACATAAGCGAACGCATGGAGCCATTGATTGCGCTTATTCAGAAAAAATTAAATGTTGAGGTTCAAGTTAGATTTGCTGCGGACTACAAAGAATTTTCTAAGCACATGGAGAATCAAGAGTATGATTTGGCTTTTTGCGCGCCCTTTCAATATATTCAAGCTCATGAAAAAGCAGGATACGACGCGATTCTAAGGCCCGTGCGGTATGGAGCTGACACTTATGTTGGAATTATTATTACTGCTCAGCCGAACATTAATTCTTTGGAACAGCTTAAAGGCAAGCGAATTGCCTTCGTTGATCCTCGTTCTACTTCAGGTTACCTTTTCCCGCTTGGACTACTCGCTGGAATAGGCATTAATTCAAAAGACATTCAAGCTTACTTTCTGAAAGGGCATGACAATGTTGTTCTAAATGTGTTGAACCGCAATTATGATGCTGGAGCATGTTACAAGGGCGCCGAAATTACTTTTGGTAAGGATCAAGTTTCTGCTTTAAAAATTATAGGTCAAACAGAAGAAATTTATAATGAACCGATTGCGATAAGCTCTAAATTTCGTACTGAGCGTTCTGAACTTGCAGATAAGTTTATTAGTTTAATGACCTCTCTCAAGGAAACTCCGGAAGGGCTTGCAGCAATTTCAAAATTAGGAGACGGTTTGGAAAAATATGTTTCTGCAAAGGATTCAGATTACAATACTGTCAGAATGTATTCATCGAAATTGCCGCCTGATATCATCAAGGAAAGCGGATTGTAATTAGTGATCAGTGAATAGTGAATCGAGATACTCCTGAAAGAAAATATAATCTTAATGATTTTCGAGATAATCTTTCTGAAATAGGCAGAGCTTTTGCAGTCAAGCAGTTCTGGGGTCTTCCTTTATTCATTGTTCTTTTCGCAATAACTTTTACACTCTTCGTTCTGCTTGTTTCTATTTTTGAGGCATTAGGAGCGGACATACTTCCTTTTGCCGGAGTCTTTATATTTCTTTCTGCAATATTCTGGATAATAGATCCTCTACTCAAAGAAAAACTTCCTACATTCGCGGCAAATGTTGTTTTGATTGCAATTTATCTTTTATTTGCGCAACTGTTACTGATCGCGAGCGGAGGATTAGAGAGCCCGCTCTTTGTTGTTTATTCATTCGTTGTTTTTACGGGCGCTTTTTCTTACGGCTTAACCGGCTCTTTCATTGTCACACTCGTGATTGCGGCCGCTTATGCAACTTTCATTGAGACTGCTGATGAATTACCGGGATACTTCATAAAGATTATTACTTTATGGATAGTTGCTCTTATGGTCGGATTTCTTGCCGAGATGAAGCGCAGAGTCGAACGGCGCGAGACTTTACAGAACATGAGGCTTACTGCTTTAAGTGAAGTCGCGAAATTTATGAGAGAAATGTCTAAGCCAAAGGATGTAATCGAAGCTGGACTTGACGCGCTTCTACGGCTTCTCGACACAAAATATGCGGTATTTATAGAGGCTGGTAAAGAAGCTTATAGCGTTGGTGACAAAAGCTTGTTATCGAAAACAACGGCTGAAATTAGATTTCCGTTCGATGTTTCTACCTATGGAACAGAGAATTCGAAAAGCATATCACATGAAATTGTGCTTCAGAGGCTTGGAAAAAAATATAGCAATGATGAGGAACGCATTGCGCGACTTCTGATCGACAAAATGTTTTTGATCTGGAAGCATCTTGAAGACAGAGCGATTATAGATAATGTGCGTGAGGAAAAGGAGCGAGTTCTCGATTCAATTGGTACTGCTGTTGTGACTCTTTCTGATGACGCAGAATTTACTACATTGAATCGCCGAGCCATGAATATGCTTTCTGCGGACAGTTATGAGATTATAGGAAAGAGAGCTGTAGACTTACCATTTCTTTTTCCCGAACCGTCTACATTCGGAGAAATATCACGCGAAGTGGAAGTAAAATCTGTTTCAGGCGAAACGATTCCGGTTGAGATGAAAGTTATACGCGCTACTGAGGAGAATGGAAAGGAATCCGGCTGGATAGTGGTCATGGACGATTTGAAGGAGATTCGGAGACTTTCCGCAATGATGCGGCGCTCCGAGGCTCTTGCCGCTGTCGGCGAGATGGCCGCCAAAGTAGCTCACGAAATTAGAAATCCTTTGGGAGGAATACTAGGCTTTTTGGGACTTGCCGAGCACAAAGCAAGCGGCGATATTCTGAGATACATTAGGCAATCGAAGAAGGCTGTGATGCGGCTTGAGGCTCTGGTCCGCGATCTATTGACCTACGCGAAGCCGCTTCCGCGCGAACACGGACGGTTTTTGCTCGCGGAAATTTGGTCATCGATAGAACAGACTGAACGCGCAAAATCCAGCTCCGAAAATGTTTATCCGCCTTCGAACGTAGAATCTCTTTCACCTAAATTGCTCGATGTGCATCTGAAAGGTGAGCCTTTGCTTTTCGGACAGGTTATAGATAATTTAGTGAGAAACGCAAAAGAAGCGGCAGACGCGAACGGCCACACTGCTATGAGAGCTAGAGATGGAGACCCATTTGTATGGATTGAAATTGACGATGACGGTCCGGGCTGGAGCGACCACAATTCTGATTCTTTGTTTGAACCCTTCTACAGCACTAAGGAGACGGGAAGCGGGCTTGGGTTAGCAATTGCGAAAAGAATTGTGGAGCAGATTGGAGGCTCAATCAAACCTATGCGTGACGAATCGAATGGCAAGCCGATTACGCGTTTTAGGATTGCATGGCCAAAGGTGTGATGTGACAAGACGTATGAAAGTATTAATTGCGGAGGATGATCCGACCTTGAGATCTTTTCTCGAAGAAGTGATGAAGTCGAATGGTGCAACTGCGGCATCATTTGGAGACGGAATCTCTGCAATGAAAAAATTGGAATCAGATTCTTTTGATCTCTTTTTTTGCGATGTCCGCTTACCGGGCGCAGGCGGATTGGATGTTCTGAAATTTGCGCGTGAAAAATCTCCTGGCACACGAATCGTAATGATGACCGCTTTTGCCACAATCGATATTGCTGTCGATGCTATGAAGACTGGAGCTTTTGATTTTCTACAGAAGCCTTTCACTGCAGAAATAGTTGAAAATATTTTGAAGAAAGCTGAAGAAAGAATAGAACTTGAAAAAGATATTCAGGCTCTAAAAAGAAACATTCCCGTTCGACGCCTTGTAGGCACTGATAAGGGCATGAAGAATGTTATTGAACTAATAGATAAAGTTGCAAGGGGAGACGCTGGGGTTTTGATTCTTGGCGAGAGTGGAGTAGGAAAGGAACTTGTTGCTCTGGAAATCCACGCGCGTTCGAATCGTGCAGTTTATAGATTTGTGCCGGTCAATATTTCATCTATTCCTGATACGATGGTCGAGGCGGAACTTTTTGGTCATGAAAAGGGCGCCTTCACGGGTGCGCTCAAAGAGAGAACAGGGCTTTTAGAGCTTGCAGACGGCGGAACATTGTTTTTAGATGAAGTCGGAGACCTTTCGAATGCGATGCAGACAAAACTTTTGAGATTTCTTCAAGAGCGAAAATTCAGAAGAATAGGGAGCAACGAAGAGCGGGATGTTGATGTGCGAGTTATTGGAGCTACGAATAAAGATTTGCAGAAGGAAGTGAACGAGGGAAGATTCAGAGAAGATTTATTTTACCGTTTGAATGTTGTTCCGATTAATGTTCCTCCTTTGCGGGATAGGGTTGAAGATATTCCTGATCTTGTTGAATACTTTATCTCGATCTATGCGGCTAAGATGAAAGCAAAAGTTAGAAGTGTCAGTCCGCAGGTTATGGACGAATATTCTTCTTATAGATGGCCCGGCAATGTTCGCGAATTAGAGAACGTAATTTCCAGGGCGCTTGCGCTTGAAACAGGGGAGATTTTGGAAAAGTCATATTTGGATCTTCAGTTAACCTCGAATAGAGGATATAGAGCCAAGATAATGGAGGGAGGCTTTTGCATCTCGGATTATATTTTTGAAATAGAGAAGGATTCGATTCAATATGCATTAGAACTTGAGAACGGAGTGAAGGTCAGAGCGGCGGAGCGATTAGGCTTGAAGCGCACAACTCTAATAGAAAAGATGAAGCGACTTGGAATGGAAGAGTGAAGGATTGTTCTATAAGTAGGGGCGAACCTATGTGTTCGCCCTTCGAACCTATGTGTTCGCCCTTCGAACCTATGTGTTCGCCCTTCGAACCTATGTGTTCGCCCTTCGAATCTATGTGTTCGCC
>PEWQ01000087.1:4467-4536 GCA_002780065.1 Candidatus Hydrogenedentes bacterium CG07_land_8_20_14_0_80_42_17 | reverse complement strand
GAACGTGTAAAATAATTGAAAAATGAAAATTGGAAAAATAAAATTTTCAATTTGCACTTTCCAATTTGC
>PEWQ01000087.1:0-4450 GCA_002780065.1 Candidatus Hydrogenedentes bacterium CG07_land_8_20_14_0_80_42_17 | reverse complement strand
CTCGACATGGAGGCACAGGCGCCACGAGTCAATGGGCGCCCCGCGTCAATGGACGCCCCGCGTCAATGGACGCCCCGCGTCAATGGACGCCACGCCTGTGATTGGTACCTGTTAGAAAATGATTTGTCAGTACGAAAATAATTGAAGTAAACTAATTATTAGAATTTTTTTGAGGTGCTTATGCCGATTTTTGAATATGAATGTAAGGAATGTGGAAACATATCCGAATATCTTGTTGGAGTTTCCTCTGAAAATGAAAAGATCGAATGTAAAAAATGCGGGTCAGTCGATGTTGAAAAGATTTTCTCTGCGCATGCAAGAATCAATACAGAAAAAAAGCCTGCCTCAACTTGCGCTGAAGCAGGCGTATGTCCTCATGCAGAGATGTGCGGACGCAGTTAGAAACGTCTGCGCCTTTACTCTTTTCTACTCTTTTTTCTTTTCTTCTTTCTCTCCAATAGGCTTAGGGCTCATGAGCTTTACCATACCTGAAAGGAATTCCCATCTCTCGCGTGATATCTCTTGAGAACGTTCCGCAAATTGCTTTGCAACTTCGGGCGCGCTTCTGGCTAGAGATGTGAATCTAGTTTCATTATTCAGGAAAGTTGAAACTTCTGTTTTAGGTTCGGAATAATCGAGCGTCAAAACTGGTTTGCCTGCTTTTGCATTATCCGGATTAAATCTGTAGAGCGGAAGTTGTCCGGAATTGACAGCGGCTTTCTGCTGGTCTAGACCTTTAGCCATATCAATTCCGTGAGCAATACACGGACTGTATGCAATGATTATCGATGGTCCGTCGTAAGCTTCCGCCTCCATGAACGCTTGAACAGTCTGTTGGTCTTTGGCTCCGAATGCAACCTGCGCGACATAAACATTTTTGTATGCCATTGCGAGAAGTCCCAGATCCTTTTTCATCGAAGACTTTCCACCTGCGGCAAATTTAGCTACCGCACCTAGCGGAGTGGATTTCGATGCCTGACCGCCTGTGTTCGAATAAACCTCAGTGTCAAGAACGAGAACGTTTACATTTTTGCCTGACGCGAGAACGTGATCGAGTCCGCCGTATCCGATATCGTAAGCCCAACCGTCGCCGCCGACTATCCATATGCTTCTCTTGACCAGCATATCCGATAGCGCGAGAAGATCTCGCGAATCCATATCCTTTCGGCCTTCGAGTTTCTTCTTTAGCTCAGCAACACGTTTTCTCTGCGCGTCGATCTCTATTTGCTTATTTTGTGAAGCATTCAAAATCGAATCTGCGAGTTCTGATCCAATTACATTACGCATCTTTTCGACAAGTTGCCGCGCTCGTGAAGTCTGAATATCCACTGCCAGCCGCATTCCGAACCCGAACTCGGCGTTGTCTTCAAACAGCGAATTGTTCCAAGCAGGACCTCTGCCTTCAGGTGTCTTTGCATACGGAGTAGTCGGCAGATTGCCTCCGTAAATTGACGAACAACCGGTCGCATTTGCAATTAAAGCCCTGTCTCCGAATAACTGTGTCATCAATTTGATGTACGGTGTCTCTCCGCATCCGGCGCATGCTCCGGAAAACTCGAACAAAGGTTGAAGCAGTTGAATGTCCTTAACTGTGTTGAATTTAATTACTGTCTCGCCTTGCTTGACCTCAGGTAAATTCCTTAAGAAGTTCCATTTTTCAATCTCGCGGGCTTTGATTGGCAGGTATTCTTCCATATTGATAGCTTTTCGCTCTGCGTTTTCTTTATTTTTAACAGGGCAGGCTTTTACGCACAGAGTGCAACCGGTGCAATCTTCAGGAGAAACTTGAATCGAATATTCATAGCCTGTGAGTCCCGGCCATTTTGCAGGAGTGTGCTCAAAAGTTTTCGGAGCGTCATTGAGTTTGTCCGGAGTAAATATTTTTGCTCGAAGACATGCGTGAGGACAGACGAAAACACATTTTCCGCACTGAATGCAGATGCTCTTGTCGAAAACTGGAACTTCAAGAGTGATGTTTCTGCGCTCCCATTGAGTGGTTGCGGAGGGATATGTTCCATCTTTTGGAAAGGCGCTGACGGGCAATGAATCGCCTTTCCCGGCAATTATAGGACCGATAACATTTTTTACGAATTCAGGCGAGTCATCAGGAACAGGAGGAATCATTTGAATGTTGCTCTCCGCTTTGACGGGTACTTTAATTTCGTTGAGGTGAGAAAGCGCGGCATCGACTGCGGCAAAATTCTGCTGAATTACTTGTTCGCCGCGTTTGCCGTAGGTCTTTTTAATTGCGTCTTTTATTTTCGCAATGGCTTCATCTTTAGGAAGCGCTCCGCTTATCGCAAAGAAACATGTCTGCATGATAGTGTTGATTCTTACTCCCATCCCAGTCTCTTTTGCTACCTTGTAAGCATCGATCGAATAGACCTTCAGTTTTTTATCGATGATGACTTTCTGCAGTTCCAGCGGTAATTGACTCCATACCTCTTCCTGCGCATAAGGCATATTGATGAGCACTGTAGCGCCCTGTTGCGCCATTTCAAATACGTCGTATTTGTAGAGAAATTGATATTGATGCACTGCAATAAAATTAGCTTTCCTTATGAGGTAAATATTTTTTATAGGTTTCGGTCCGAAGCGTAGGTGCGAAATTGTTATGGCTCCGGCTTTCTTCGAGTCGTAGACGAAATAGCCCTGAGCAAAATTATCAGTTTCTTCTCCGATGATCTTAATTGAATTCTTGTTGGCTCCGACTGTTCCGTCTGAACCGAGTCCCCAGAAGACAGCGCGCACTACTTTGTCATCTTCGATGTCGAATAGAGGATCGTAGTCGATGCTCGTGTTCGTGACGTCGTCATTGATTCCGATCGTTGCATGATTTTTGGGATTGGACTTTTTAAGTTCATCGTAAATTCCTTTTATCATTGCCGGTGTGAATTCCTTCGATGAAAGACCGTATCTCACGCCGATGATTCTTGGTACGGACGGCAAAGGCAGAGTGCCGTTGATTGAAGCCTCGCAAATAGCTGTCATTACGTCGTTGTATAAAGGTTCGCCCGTCGCGCCTGGTTCCTTTGTTCTGTCAAGTACTGCAATTGATTTGCACGATGCAGGCAGAGCTTTCAAGAATGCTTCGTTTGCAAACGGACGGTAAAGTCTTACCTTCAACAATCCGACTTTCTCTTTTTGCAATGCGGGCAGAGTCGCTTCAACTGTTTCAGCTCCGGAACCCATCATGATTATTACACGCTCGGCATCGCTGGGACCGAAATATTCAAACAAAGAGTATTTACGTCCGGTGAGGCCCGCAAATTTATCCATCGCTTTTTGCACGATTGCCGGAGTTGCCGAGTAAAATGGATTGCTTGTTTCTCTGCTCTGGAAAAATACGTCGGGATTTTGAGATGTTCCTCGAATGAAAGGAGTCTCAGGATTCAGAGCTCTCTTTCTTAGAGCGGCAATGAGGTCGTCAGGAAGCATTTCTCTTATTACTTCATCAGGAATGACTTTAATCTTTTGAATTTCGTGGGAAGTTCTGAATCCGTCAAATACATTCAGGAATGGAACTCTGGCGGAAAGAGTTGAGGCTTGAGCAATCAATGCCATATCGTGAGCTTCCTGCACGGAATTTCCGAAGAGCATTGCCCAGCCTGTTGATCGCGCGGCCATAACATCGCTGTGGTCGCCAAAGATGGATAGAGCATGCGTGGCAATAGTGCGCGCGGCAATTTGAAATACTGTAGAAGTAAGTTCACCGGCGATTTTGAACATGTTCGGAATCATAAGCAGAAGTCCTTGACTCGATGTGAATGTCGTTGTTAGAGCTCCGGCTTGAAGTGCTCCGTGAACCGCTCCTGACGCTCCGCCTTCTGATTGCATCTCTGCGACCAGCGGAACTGTTCCCCAAATGTTTGGTCTCTTTTTGGAAGACCATTCATCTGCAAATTCACCCATTGGACTTGAAGGTGTGATTGGGTATATTGCGATAACTTCGTTTGTTCGATGAGCTATGTGTGCTACAGCCTCGTTTCCATCAATTGTGACAAATTTACCATTATTCATTTTGAAAGCTTCCTCCTATTTTTTTACGCCGCATAATTTGTTTCAGTAAAATTAATATTCTCATCCAGCGTTCAGTACTTTGAATTGAATTATAGGAATAAATGTTATGCGTTAGAGAATTATATTTCAATAGAAAGTTTTGATTTCCTTATCGCAAGCTTATTCCGCATGTGCCTCCAGATGAAAAGTAATATTCCCGCTTTCAAAGAACGTGTAAAATAATTGAAAAATGAAAATTGGAAAAATAAAATTTCCAATTTGCACTTTCCAATTTGCACTTTCCAATTTGCACTTTCCAATTTGCACTTTTCAATTTGCACTTTCCAAATATTATAACTCGTCATGGAGGCACAGGCGCCCCGGGGTGCATGGCGAATTATTGGCACTTCCCCTGTAATCCGAAGATAATGTAGGACAGGCAATTACAATC
>PEWQ01000201.1 GCA_002780065.1 Candidatus Hydrogenedentes bacterium CG07_land_8_20_14_0_80_42_17 | reverse complement strand
AAAATAAAATTTTCAATTTGCACTTTCCAATTTGCAATTTCAAATATTATAACTCGTCTTGGAGGCACAGGCGTCTCGCGTCAATGGACGTCTCGCGTCAATGGACGCCTCGCCTGTGCTTGCAATGACAAAATACTACTTTTTGGGCAGCCCCGTGGGGATTAGGGACACCATTGTGCCGTAGACACCATTGTGCCGTCGCAAAATATTTTAGGTAACTCTATAATTCTATTTAATCAAACTTAAAACTGCAAATCCGCCGATGAGAAGAATTGTGAACGCAATCGTCAAAAGCTCGAAATATTTGTCGATGAAAGTGCGAATTGGAGGTCCGAAAATTCTTAAAAGTCCGCTCACTAAAAAAAATCTCGTTGGACGGCCTAAACTCGCTCCTGCCATCAGAGGTATGAAACAGCTGGAAGTACTCAAAAACATTTTCAGAGAAATATTGTTCTCTGCATCAACAACACCAGCGGCAATCGTGAAAATTTTAAATGGAATCGGAGAAAACGCCGCTGTAAAAACTCCGAAAAAAGCATGCTCATGATAAAGGTTTGTCACATAATGAAAGTGTTCCGGAGTAAATCCCGGTATCCATGCAAAGAAATAATCTCTGACTGCAAACCAAAAAGAGTATCCAATAAAAAATCCCAATATCGCGCCCGTAATCGATGCAATACTGCATAATGATGCCGCCTTTAGCCAATGCTTCGAATTTGCCGCTACTATCGCGATAAGTAAAACATCGGGCGGTATCGGAAAAAAACTTGATTCCGCAAATGCTAACAGAACTAAAGCCGTCATGCCATATTGAGTGTCAGCCCAATGTAGAGTCCAATCGTAAAGTTTTCTTATCCAGCCAAATCCTTTAACGGCATTTTTTTGCGCTTCATGCGCCGAATTTATATTCACAAGTTTTTACAATTTAGTTTCTGAAACACTCTTTCGAACCGATTCGGTCGACTTTGCAAGCATCGCGCGTTCCTCTTCGTTCAAATCGACTTCGATTACGCGTTCGATCCCACCTGCGCCTATAACCGCAGGTGTTCCAATGAATAGTCCTTTCACTCCGTATTCTCCATTGCAGTATGCGGCGCAAGGAACAACACGCTTCTTATCGCGCAGATAACTTTCCGCCATCGAGATCGCGCTTGCCGCCGGAGCGTAAAATGCGGAGCCGTTGCCGAGAAGCTGAACAATCTCGCCGCCGCCCTTTCGTGTCCGCTCAACAATTTTTTCTAACTGCTCCTTCGACAAAAACTTTTCCAGAGGTATTCCCGCAATATTCGAATATCTCAAAATCGGAACCATGTTGTCTCCGTGTCCGCCTAATACGAGCGCATTAACATCGCTCGGACTCACGCCTGCCGCCTCCGCAACAAAAAGTCTGAATCTTGCAGTATCGAGTATTCCGGCCATTCCGCAAACTCTGTTCGTTGGAAATCCTGTCACCTTCCACATTGCATAAACCATGGAATCGAGCGGATTAGTTATGACAATGACGAATGAATTCGGAGCGTGTTTCTTGATTCCTTCCGCTACATTCGAAATAGCTTTCAAATTAACTCCGAGCAGATCGTCTCTGCTCATTCCAGGTTTTCTCGGCACGCCTGCTGTCACAATGCATATGTCGGCTCCGGAAATCGCTTCGAATTCGTCAAGTCCCGCTCCGCTCAAATTGACGTCATAACGCTCAACCGACCTCGTCTGCATCAAATCAAGAGCTTTCCCTTTAGCTGTGCCCTGCAATAAATCTACAAGCACTACATCTCCGAGTTCTTTCTGCCCTGCAAGCAAAGCAAGCGTTCCACCTATCTGACCTGCTCCGATTAATGCTATCTTTTTACGTGCCATAAATAATCCTCCTTAAATATGTTTGACAATCTCATATCCGAATTCCGAACACTTCTTCAATGTTGCCCCTTCCATCAATCTCTCAAAATCATATGTCACAGTCTTCGCTTTTATCGCTCCGCTGATTCCTTTGATAATCAAATCCGCCGCTTCGTTCCAGCCCATGTATCTGAACATCAACCCGCCCGAAAGGATCAGAGAACCCGGATTAACTTTATCCTTGTTCGCATATTTCGGAGCGGTTCCGTGAGTCGCTTCGAAGATGGCGTGCCCGGTCGTGTAGT
The DNA here is from genome assembly GCA_002780065.1 of Candidatus Hydrogenedentes bacterium CG07_land_8_20_14_0_80_42_17. Taxonomy (GTDB): domain Bacteria; phylum UBA8481; class UBA8481; order UBA8481; family UBA8481; genus UBA8481. Next base: position 2,398 of record PEWQ01000201.1, on the reverse strand, counting down.
TAATATTTCCGCCTGGAGCAATTCCGATTCCTCCGACGCAAGCCGCAAGCGCGTCCGAAATAAAATCGCCGTTCAGGTTCATAGTTGCTATAACACTGTATTCATTCGGTCGCGTGAGTATCTGCTGAAGAAATGCATCGGCAAGCACATCCTTTATTATAATTTTCCTTCCGCTGTTTTCGATTGCATGCCAAGGCCCTCCATCAATCGGAACCGCTCCGAAAAATTTCTCGGCAGTTTCATAGCCCCACTTCATGAATGCGCCTTCAGTAAACTTCATGATGTTTCCTTTATGCACCATCGTGACTGAGTCCCGATTGTTGTCGATCGCATATTGAATCGCCGACCGAACCAACCGCTCGGTGCCCTCTTTTGAAATCGGTTTTATTCCGAGCCCTGTAGTATCAGGAAATCTTACCTTTGAAAACGCCTTCGGAAATGCGTCCTTCAGTAATGCCTTCAAGCGCTCGCAATCTTCTGAACCTGCCTCAAACTCTATACCTACATAAATGTCTTCAGTGTTCTCGCGAAATACAACCATGTCTGTAAGCTCGGGATGCTTCACCGGACTTGGAACTCCCTCAAACCATCTTACAGGTCGTAAACAAACGTAAAGATCAAGTTCTTGCCTCAACGCAACATTCAGAGATCGAATTCCTCCGCCGATCGGAGTTGTCAGAGGTCCTTTGATTCCTACGAGATATTTTCGAAACGCGTCGAGAGTCTCATTAGGCAGCCACTCTCCATTTTTTTTAAATGACGCTTCGCCTGCCATTACCTCGAGCCATTCTATCTTCCGCTTACCGCTGTATGCTTTGTCGACCACTGCATCTAGAACTATCTGACTTGCCCGCCAGATGTCAGGACCGGTTCCGTCTCCGCGAATAAATGGAATTATCGGATTATCAGGAACCTGTAATTTGCCGTTAACTAATTTTATTGATTCAGACATAAGCACTCTCCATGTATAAGTTCATTTTTAATTATTTCTTACAACTACAATTTAGAATAATTTAACTGCATCGAATCAATTACTCAAGAAGCAAATGCAAATTAACAACAAATTTTTTTAAATTTTGTGAACTAAAACACTATATCCATTCGATATTGTTTTTGTATTTCATTCATCATTCAAAATTGCATCACATCTTATTTGTAAGATGATGATAAATTGCAGAGGTCTCCATTGCATTCGCAATAAGCCCTGAGAAGATTCTCAATATAGTTTGGTCTTTCTTCAAGAACGGTCTGCCATTCAATTTATTTCGGACCAATATTACTCCGATTGTTCGTCCTCTCGATACAAGCGCAGAAACAACTGCAGAGCCGGGTCTCGGAGTGTCAATAGTCGTAGTAGTTCCAAATTCAGCCGCGGCTCCAATATCGCCCTTGCCAACGGCAACTCTTATTTGCGACATTTCATCGTCGGCTACCAGCCCGTTTTCATCGTGGCCGATCCTTCCAACAAGCTCATTCGAAGCAGAGTCAAGCACAAATATCGAAGCGTCTCTTATTCCCATTATTTGAAGAATAGAATGAATGCCGATTTGCAGAGCTTCATTGTAATCCAAAGTTCCTGTAATTTTTCTTGCAAAATCCAGAAGCGAAAGAAATTCTGAAGGTGTCACAGGATTCTCTTCTTCCTTTCTGGAATATTCGGTTTCAAGTTGTTTGATTCGTCTTTCAAGTTCAGAGCGAATTTCAGAAATCTTTTCAGAACTTTCTCTCGAAAATTTACTATCAATTTGATTTGCAAATGAAAGTCCAAGACCTCCAACAACAACTATCAACATTATGATAGTCGTCCATGTAATAAAATGAATCTCCTTAATTCTTGCCTGAAGTTCATCGGCAGTTCCTATTCTTAATCCTCCAAATTTTATCGCACCGGTTGTAATTGGAACTGCTTGATCAATTATCGGTTCACTGAACTCGCCGACCATCGTAGTCTTTCTGTATTCTATCTTCGGCAGGTAGCCTTCCGGAATCAGCATTGCCTGGGAAATTTTTTCTTCCGCACTGCCTTCCATTGCTGAGCGTTCCGATTCGCTGAATTTAGTCGTATTCGCCACTACAGCTTCAGTTCTGCCAACCAATTTTTGTGCGGCTACTCGCTTCAACGCTCCGTGTATTCTTTCAATATCCGCTTTTTTAAATGAAGAGTGATAAACTGCGGCTATTATTTTCCCGTCGGCATCTTCTATTATTATGTAACGGACACCGCTATGTTCCATTGCAGATATTGATTGTTGAAGAGTCGTTTTCAAAGTTGCAAGATCATTCATTATGATTGCATTTTGATTTGTTATAGCAAGAATCAGAGGAAGGTCATCTACTCGTTTTTGATGTTCTTCGTTGAGAACAGGCTCGGTATAAAGTTTTTCAATTGAGAAAATTG
>PEWQ01000066.1 GCA_002780065.1 Candidatus Hydrogenedentes bacterium CG07_land_8_20_14_0_80_42_17 | reverse complement strand
TCGAAAAAATTAATGAGGTCTGGCTCCAAGCACAGGCGATGGCGTCCATTGACGCGTGGCGCCTGTGCCTCATTTCGATTTTATTACCAAAACATCTTTTCCCTTGAAACTGCAATCGAGATAAGTAGAATCTGTCTAGCGCCTGGGTAGCTCAGTTGGTAGAGCAACGGACTGAAAATCCGTGTGTCGACGGTTCAATTCCGCCCCCAGGCAGATTGGAATCGAGATCGGCATCCGAATAATGCTAACTAATAAAAAAAAATATGACTCGTTGATTAACCGTAGTCCTTTGCGTTATTCCGGTATCTTGACGATTTTATTTGCTGTCTCAATATCTTTTTTTGCATGCGGCAAAACTGAAAACAATTCTCAAAAAGTTATTGCTCGAGTCGATGATAAAACTCTAACAACAAATGAAATGAAAATAATAGATCCGAACGGAACATTGACCGCAGACGAAATCCGCACAATCGTAAACAATTGGATCGAGCAAGAACTTCTCATAAAAATAGCGGAAGAAAAAGGAATAACCAGAGGCACAAAATTGCAATGGCAAATCGAAGAAGCAAAAGCTGAAGTAATTATCAATGAACTTGGGAAACAAATAAGAGTGCGCTCAAACAGCGAAACAGAAGCGAGAAGATTAATTGAAGGAGAACTGGAAAAAATGAAAAAGAGATCAAGAATCGAGGCGGCGCCGTGGCTGGTAAAATAATAAATAAAAATTCAGCAGGCAAAGAGATGCAAAATCTTGTCGAGGTGATGCAAAAGCTTAGAGAAAAAAAAGGTTGTCCATGGGACAGGAAACAAACGCACAAAACCCTCATCAAATATGCTCTGGAAGAAACCTATGAATTATTCGATGCAATAGAATCCGGCAACGATAACGATATAGTTGAAGAGCTTGGAGACATTTTGCTTCAGATAGTTTTTCACGCTCAAATAGCTTCAGAGCAAAAAAGATTCGATGTCGCTGATGTTATTCGAGGAATAGTGAATAAACTCGTTGAGCGTCACCCTCATGTTTTTGGAAATGTAAAAGTAAAAGATGCCGAAGAAGTTATTGCAAACTGGGAAAGGATTAAACTCGCAAACGGAAAGAAAAGAACTAAAGATAGATTTTCAGGTATTCCGTATATTCTTCCCGCATTATTGACAACGTTTCGTATAGTTGAAAAATCAGGTAAAGAAAATTTTTCTCAGAAAGAGATAGAAGCTAAAATCAGAAAGGCATCTGAAAAAAAACTAAATCCTGCCGAATTGATACTCAATTCAGCTTTGCTCCTGTCGTTGAGAAAAAAGAATCCTGAAGAGATCTTGCGTAAAGCTAACCGCAAAATTATGCTAAAATTAAATCTTGCAGAAAAAAAGGAGGAAGAAAAAAATGAAAGTCGAAGTAAGAAAACTTCTGCCCGGTGAATTTGAAAAGTTAAAGATCTCCGATTGGGGGATCTGGAGATGCGGCGCTTCTAAATTTCCCTGGAAATACGCTGAACGAGAAACCTGCTACATACTCGAAGGAGAAGTCGAAGTGACATCTTCAACAGGAGAAACGGTTCGATTCGGTCCTAAAGATCTTGTTATATTTCCCGAAGGGCTTGAGTGCACATGGAATGTTATAAAGCCTGTAAAAAAACATTACAACTTCGGCTAACATACAAATGAATCCGGAGCAGATTAAGCAAGAAATAATTTCGGATATGATTAAGTACATCGAAGACTGGCTCATGATGCATCCATCGCATAGAAGATCCGCCAGCTCAGCAGAAACTCCGATTCCAAACGTTTTGCATGCAGATTCGAATAAGCTGGATTCAATAGCTGCAGAGTATTCAGACTGCAAACTATGCAGACTTCACGAAACCAGAACTAATATTGTTTCCGGAGCCGGGGGCATCAGTTCCGGGCTATTGATAATCGGAGAGGCGCCAGGCGCCGAAGAAGACAAGCAAGGGCTTCCATTCGTAGGAGCTTCAGGCGAGCTGTTGACGAAGATGCTTTCAGCCATAAATCTTTCCAGAGAAGAAGTCTTTATCACGAACATAGTTAAGTGCAGACCGCCGGGAAACCGCCAACCAAATCCGGATGAAATCTCCGCTTGCAAAATGTTTCTGCTCCGTCAAATATCAGAAATAAATCCAAAATTAATTCTTCTTCTCGGATCTGTCGCCGCAAAAACATTGCTTGGAGATGATGAGATTTCGATCTCTAAAATTCGAGGAAGAGTATTCAAGTTTCAGAATATTCCGTGCATACCTTCATATCATCCTGCATATCTTTTAAGAAAACCGGCCGCAAAATCAGAAAGCTGGACCGACCTGAAACTTGTAAAAAAGATGCTGAACGAAAGTTGAATTCATCAGTCAGTTTCGGATCTAAATTCGTATCTGTTCTTGTTCCGGTTCCAGTCGGCAAAGACGAGACATTTACGTATCTTGCGCCCGAAGATGTTAAAATCGGAGAGAGAGTCCGAGTAGGTTTCGGGAAGCGTGAAGTTATCGGTTATATTGTCGGTGAAAGTTCCGCTCGTGAAGGAGCAAAATCGATCACATATAGAATCGACTCAGAGCCTGTAATAACGCGCGACGTTATCGAATTGACAAAATACATGGCAAATGAACTTTTTGTTCCGTGGTATCGATGCATGGAAGCCGCAGTTCCTTCAGGACTCAAGTTGGCTGTAAAAGGCGCAAAACCCAGATTCAAACGCGTCTTGTCTATAAAAGGATCGATTGAATCTGCAGAAATTAAAACTGCCGGTGAAGAGCGAGCTCTGTCATGTATCAAAATTATTGCAGGGCATCCTGAAACATTCGGCATAACAGATATAATGAGAAAACTTGAGGTCTCGAGAAATTTTGTCGAGAAGCTGATAAAAAAAGATGTGCTCGTAATTTCCGAGCAGCAGATACAACGCAATCCTTTCAGCAAACTTGATTTGATAAAGAAAGATGTAATGCCGGACTTAACTCAAGAGCAAAAGCGCGCAGTCGAAGAAATTAGAGACGCAGATGGAAAGATAGTTTTAGTTTGGGGAGTCACTGGCTCGGGAAAAACCGAGATTTATCTCAGAGCGATCAGCGAGGTAATCGAAAAAGGAAAGGGCGCAATTGTTCTCGTGCCCGAGATTTCGCTGACGCCTCAGACAGTCGATAGATTTCGAGCGCGGCTTGGAGACAAGATTGCAGTTTTGCATTCTTCACTTTCAAGCGGAGAGCGTTTGGACGAATGGATGCGTTTGCGGGACGGCAGAGCTAGAGTTGCAGTCGGGCCGAGGTCAGCTCTATTCGCGCCGATAGACAATCTCGGAATAATCGTTATCGACGAGGCTCATGAAGCAACATACAAGCAGAATGAAACTCCTCGATACAATGCAATAAAGATAGCCGAAAAGCGCGCAAAGTTTTTAAATATTCCTCTTGTTCTTGGAACTGCAACTCCAACATGCGAACAATATTACAAAAACATTTCTGCAGGAGAACCCATAATTGAATTACCGTCACGTGTAACCGCCTGTGCATTGCCTGACACGAAGATTGTTGATATGAGGCAAGAGCTTGCAGAAGGACACACATCAATTTTTTCTCGAATGTTAATTCGAGAAATAAAAAAAGCTTTGCAAAATCGCGAACAGATAATTCTTTTTTTGAACCGTAGAGGACATGCCTCATTCGTGCTCTGCCGAGCCTGCGGCGAGTCGATTAAATGCCCGCGATGCGCTGTATCGCTGACAGTTCACCTCAGCGAACGCAGAAATCAAAAACGCGTTCCCGAATTGATATGTCATATATGCAATCATCGAGTTGCGCATCCTTCTAAATGTCCTTCATGCGGGTCGCATCTTATTAAAGCATTCGGAGCCGGCACTGAGAAGATAGAAGAGGAAGTTCACCGAATATTTCCAAGCGCACGTGCTATAAGAATGGATGCTGATACAACAGCAAAAAAAGATTCACACAGAAAAATTCTTGAAACATTCATTGCCGGCGAAAAAGATATTCTGATTGGAACTCAGATGATCGGAAAAGGATTGGATCTTTCCAGAGTGACACTTGTCGGAATCATTGCGGCAGACAGCTCGCTTCATCTGCCGGACTTCAGAGCTGAGGAGCGGACATTTCAGCAAATCGTTCAAGTTGTAGGCAGAGCAGGCAGAGCGGAAAAGAAGGGACTTGCAATAATTCAGACTTATGTTCCTTCGCATCCGGCAGTCGCATTTGCAGCGGAACAGAATGTGAAGAAGTTCATAGAATATGAGTTAAAGCGGAGAAAAGCCTCGAATATGCCTCCTTTCACGAGACTACTACAGTGGACATTCGAATCCGAAATTGAAGAAGCGGCAGTCAACGGTGCTCGCGAATTGTCAAAAGAATTGCAGACTTTCCCCGGAGAAATTCTCGGGCCAGCACCAGCACCTCTTGAAAAACTTCGCGGTAGATTTAGATGGCAGGTAAGGCTGGTGATCGAGAGCAATACAAACATAGAACTCTTTAGCAAAAAATTAAATTCTATTTCGTATTCAAAACGTAAAGACCTAAGAGTCCTTCTCGATATCGATCCATTGGATTTGATGTAAAAAAAGCGAAAGACAAAAGCAGTTTGTGATTATGAACAAACGTGTCATTCCTTTTGCTTTTT
>PEWQ01000068.1 GCA_002780065.1 Candidatus Hydrogenedentes bacterium CG07_land_8_20_14_0_80_42_17 | reverse complement strand
CTTAATGTTGACCCAAGCACAATTAGATGAAATTAAAAGACGAATTACAGAAAATCTTAATCCTAATAAAATAATTCTTTTTGGTTCTTATGCGACCGGAACTCCTACAGAAGCAAGTGATATAGATCTGTTAATTGTTAAGGATAGTAATTTGCCGGCACACATCGAAAATCGTAAAGTTAGAAAGATGCTGTCTGATTTAAAAATTCCGGTAGATGTGATTGTAAAAAGTATTAAAGAATTTGAAATATATAAAGAGATCATCGGTACTATTATCTATTCTGCAAATAAATTTGGAAAGGTTATCTATGAATCAAGATGAAATTATTAAAGGTTTGGTTAATAAATGGATAATGAAGGCGGATAAAGATCTTTTGAGTTCAGAAAGGGAGTTATCTTTTGAAAATCCTGTCACAGAAACTGTTTGTTTTCATTGCCAGCAGGCCGTAGAGAAGTATATTAAGGCATTTTTAGTACACCATCAAATTTACTTTACTAAAAGTCATAAAATAATTAATTTGTTAGAATTATGTGCGAATGTAGATTCCTCTTTCAAAGATGAGTTAAATGATGCTGACAATCTTACAGATTATGCAGTAGAGATTCGTTATCCGGATGTCACATTCCAGCCAGGAATAGAAGATGCTAAAGAGGCTTTTGCGATTGCAAAGAAAGTAAAGAAATTTGTCAGAAATAAGTTAAATGTGGAGGAGATTCATGAGTGAAAGAAACACAATTCTTGTAGTCGATGATCAGACAAATGTTAGGAACATTCTTGAGTTTAATTTGAAGCGGAAAGGTTTTGATATTTTGTCGGCGCAGGATGGTCTTGCGGCTATTACATTGGCAATTAACAATCAGCCTGATCTAATGCTTCTTGATATTATGATGCCGGGAATAGACGGCTTTCAAGTTCTTGAAAAACTTCGTTCTGATGAGAGAACCTCTTCAATCCCTGTTCTGGTTGTATCTGCAAAAGGAACCGAGGATGACATTTTGCAGGCTATGAAGCTTGGAGCTAAAGATTATATTGTCAAACCATTCAATCTGGATCAGCTTATGCAAAAGGCGCTCAAGTTGATTCAGCAGTCAGGAACGAAGAGAGAACCGGAAAAAATTGAAGAGCCGAAAAATAAATCATCTTGGCCGATAGTTTCAACGGTTTTGATTGGAAAGGAATATCCAAATCAAAAAGACGAGGAACTATTAAGGCAGATTCAGAGACTTTTTGAAACAGGTTCTACATCGATTCTTTTGGATTTTTCTTTGACCGGAGAAATTTCTACGCTTTCTTTTGGAAAGCTGGCGCGCTTACAGCAGATTGCAAAGAAAAACGAAATTGAAATTAAATTTATTACGAAAACCGAAGAGCATTTGAATACTTTGAAGGAATCTAATTTTGCAAAGCATTTTGAGATATATCCGGATTGGGTTCAGGCTCTGAAGGAATTTGGATTGTGAACGCTTCGATTTCGAATAGAAATGTTGACGGTAATCTTATTGTAGCCGGCAAATCTTACAGTTCGAGATTGATAGTTGGCACCGGCAAATATTCCACAATGGAACTAATGAAATCTGCGCTGGAAGAGTCCGGCAGTGAGGTTGTCACAGTAGCTTTACGCCGAGTGGATTTAGGAAGAAAAGATGGCAAAACGCTTCTTGATTTTATTCCTTCTAATTTTACGCTTCTGCCGAATACTGCAGGTTGCTACAATGCTGATGAGGCAATTCGAGTTGCAAGATTGGCCCGCGAGATGGGAATTGGAGATCGGATTAAGTTAGAAGTTTTAGGCGAGCAGAAGACTTTACTGCCTGATGTAGAAGAGACTTTGAAAGCTGCAAAAATTCTTGTCGATGAAGGATTTGAGGTTTGGGCTTATACAAACGACGATCCTGTGACTGCAAAAAAATTGGATAAGCTTGGCGTTGCCGCGGTTATGCCGCTTGGAGCTCCGATCGGTTCCGGACAGGGAATATTAAATCCGAATCAGATTAGAATTATACTTGAAGAAATCGAAAAGCCGATTATAGTTGATGCCGGAGTTGGAACGGCTTCCGATGTTGTCACTGCAATGGAACTCGGGATTGACGGAGTTCTATTGAATACAGGAATTGCCGGAGCGAAAGATCCTGTGAGAATGGCAAGAGCTATGTCTCAAGCCATAGTTGCGGGACGAGAAGCTTTTCTTGCTGGACGTATTCCTAAGAAGCTTTATGCTAACGCATCAACTCCGGTCAAAGATTTTTGATTTTTGAATAGTCCGGATTATTTGTTCCGGATATAGATGAAGAAAATTTTAGTAAGGAGAAGTAATTATGAGTATAAATAATTGTGTTCTTGCAGATGATTTATTGGAATTGACGAAAGGCACTCCTATTCTTCAAGCATCGAGATTAGCTCCGAAACCAGGTCCTTCGATTTTTCTGAAACTCGAAAACCTTTTGCCGTGGAATATTTCTAGTAGCAGGACGATTAGACATTTAATTTCTCTAGCTGAGAAAGACGGCCGACTCCTAAAGGATTCAACTATTGTAATTCCGAGCGATGGTCCTAGTGCTGTGGCGGCTGCCGGCATATCTGCTATTCTAGGCTACAAGCTTGTTGCAGTAATTTTCGAAGATGCAAATGAAGCTTATTCTCGTGCTATTCGTGCATTTGGAGCCGAAATTGTAAAGACTCCTTCGAATGAGCATTTGCGCGGTGCGGTAAGCAAGGCGAATGAAATCGTAAACGAAAGTCCGGGAAGCAGGGTTTTAATCAGCCTTTACGAATCTCAGCTTGGTGCTGACATTCATAAGAAAGAGACTGCGGAAGAGATAGTTAAAGTTCTTGGTAAGGATGTGGACGCTATTGTTGTCGGAGTAAACAGCGGTTCAACTTTGAGCGGGTGCGCTCTAGCAATGAAAGAATACAATCCGAAACTCAAGGTATATGCCGTTGAACCTGCTGAATCGAATCCATTATCGGGCGGCAAGGCTCATTCTCATGATATAAGCGGAATAGGAGCAGGGTTTGTTCCATCTTCGCTGAATCAGGGACTCATAACAAAAGTCATTTCTGTATCTAAAGAGGAAGCTTTAGAATCTGCTAAACTGCTTGCTCGTAAAGAAGGAATTCTAGTCGGAGCGGAAGGCGGAGCTGTTATTTCCGCTACGCTCTCTATTTTATCCGAGTTCGACCCTGATCAGGACATTGTTGTTATTCTTAACGGTTCGCCATTAGGTCAGCTCGACGGCAAATTCTTCGAGTAAAGTAATCGTACGTATAGATGCAAAATATTGAGTCTATACGAAATCCAAATTATCTCTTTCGGATTTGCTTTAGTTTATGTATCCTATGTAAACGATGAGCTTAGTTCTTGAAAAATTAAAAGACGCGGCGCGGACGCGCTGGTCGGAAATACTCAAGCCTTCGCAGAAGGCTGTAGAGTTAGTTCATTCCAAAAATTTACATTCTCAAGATTCTGTCAGGCTTGTTCCGATAGCTTCCGGAAAAGGCGGCGTCGGTAAAACAAATATGGCTGTCAACCTCAGCATCGCGGCAGGCTTGAAATTTGTCGGGACTAAAAAAAGAGTTTTGCTTATTGATGGAGATCTCGGCATGCCTAGCACGGACCTTGTGCTTGGAATTAGGCCGAATATTTCGATAAATAATTTAATTGAGAAGACGATAGACGATATTGATAAATTAATTACTGCGACAAGATTTCCTCAATTGGATTTTATTGCCGGAGCTGAGGAAGCTTCTTTGATTTTAGGAAATCTTTATTATCAGCAGAGACGAAGCCTGATGGGGCAAATCTCCAAAGTGAACGCGGAACTTGTTATATTCGATCTCGGAGCGTCAGCATCTAAAGAGGTTTTAGATTTCTTTTCAATGACTTCTTCGGGAATAGTTGTATTGAATCCTGAACCATCTTCAATCAGAAATGGTTACACATTTATAAAAAATGCGCTTATTCGTAGAATAAGAAGTGAATTTGAATCTTTATCGGAATATAAATCTGAGTTTGATAGATTGAACACTGTGGCCAGAGGGAATTTTCAGATTCTGGCTCAAAATGTTGAAAAAGTCGGAAGTAAAGAATTGAGAGAAATATGGAATACGGCTCTTTCAAGATTTAAACCTATGATAATTATTAATCGTGTTGAAACTCTTTCAGAAGGACTTCAAACTGCTCGGAAATTTGTGAAAAATGCGGAGTCTTTGCTCGGAATAAAAATATTCTATCTCGGTTCCGTAATGCGCGACGAAGCTGTTGTAAGAGCTGTTAGGACTCAATGTCCGTTTAGAATTGCGGACCCGAAATGTCAGGCATCGAGATCCATCGATATGATTGCAAATAATCTTTTATCGAATAAGGAATTGGATTTGAGTGATAATTTTCTTTCACTCGGAAGAATATTTACTTCAAGATTGTTAGGCCGCCCGATATGACGGAAAAAATATTTGCATCGGTTGATAATGAAAAGACGATTATTCCCGATGATAATTGGTACGGCTTTAAAAAGATTCCGTTTCATGTCACTCCTGATTCTCAAATGGTCTTCAATCACCGCAGGTATGAAGAGGCTTTTTCGGCTCTGCAATACGGAATATTTCAGGGAAAAGGTTTTATAGTAATTACCGGTGAAGTTGGAGCAGGGAAGACTACACTGGTAAGACACTTCCTCTCGATGATTGGAGATTCTCTTCGATGTGCAGTGATATTCAATACCGGCCTTGAGCCGCGTGAATTGCTTTGCGCTATTGCTGAGGATTTGGGAATAGAGAAGGATAGAATAGCAGGAGCGGGAATCAAGGAGATTATCGACGCGGTCAATGCAGTGCTTTTGGAAGAATTTGAGCGCGGACGAATGGTTGCAGTCTTTATAGACGAGGCGCAGAATCTTTCGATAGAGTCTCTTGAGACGTTGCGCATGCTTTCGAATCTCGAAACCGAAACGGAAAAATTGCTTCAGATAATTCTGATAGGCCAGCCTGAATTGCAGAAAACTATTGCAAAAAAAGAACTGCGTCAATTAAGAAGCAGAGTTGCCGTAACTTATCATCTGATGCCGATGGATTGTGAAGAAACATTCGCATATATCAAACATAGAATAGAACTCGCTGAGCCTGATAGGAAGGTTGAATTTACGCGCGCTTCTACGGAACTTGTTTACAAATATTCCGGCGGAATACCTAGAGTAATAAATATCGTTGCTGATCAGGCATTGCTCATTGGAGCGGATATTCAAAGCGAGACGATCGATAAAGATATTGTAGAGACTGTTATTGAGGGTTTTGCTCATCTGGATTCTCCGCCGGATAGTAGCGGTAGAATTTCAATAATGAGAATCGTTATAGTGTTTATTGCTTTTTGCGTTCTTTTGTTTGGAATATTTCGAGCTGTAAATTTGAAAAAAGTTGAGAAAAATATAGATGCTTCTGTGAATAACGAAGAACGAGCCGAAATCATCTCTCCTCTAAGAAAATTATTAACTCATTACAATATCACGGCGTCGAAAGATTTTGACGCAATGAAACTTTCTGCAATTGCATCTACAACAGGGCTTAAACTTTTTAATGTTAAATTATCTTCTGCTTCAATTGAAAGACTTCGTCTGCCTGCGCTTTTGATTCCGGGCAATGCTATTTTGTCTAATTCTGAACCTGCTTTGATTACTGATATTAAGAATGGTGTTTGGAAGATTGAGTCTCTTGAGCGAGGAGAGCTTTCTTTGGAGATTAGTATGCAGAATGTGGAAGTGAGCTATTTGGTTCCGGACAGACCGTACTTTGCTCGAATATTACGTCGTGGAATGCGCGGGGAAGATATACTCTCTGTTCAAAAAAATCTTTTCAAAGAAAAATTACTTTTGAATGAACCGAATGGTTATTTTGGAAATGGAACAGTTGAAGCTGTTAGAAAATTGCAGAGAGAATTTTTTCTGAGAGAAGACGGAGTTATTGGTCCGGAAACAATGCTTGCAATATTTAAAGTGTCATTCGAAAAGAAAAAGTAGTTTGTGATTAGGAATAGACGTGTCATTCCTTTTTCCTTTTGACTTATTAAACTTCGACGTCCGCAATGACAAAATACTACTTTTATTGACTTTTCAGAACTGTTAGCAGTGAATCGGCAGTTCCTGAAATGGAGTTATTTGGGTATCTTCTTATCACTTCCTCAAGAATTTTAATTCCTTCTTCTTTTTGATTGTTTGATGCATAAGCAATTGAAAGCGGCATTGCGGAAATAAATTGCAGTTCAGCTTCGTCTGCTCTGCGATAAGAGGTTTCGAGTCTTCTGATAGCTTCTTCGATTTGACCTCTTCTCATCATCATTACAGAAACTCCGATGCCGGCGCGCAAAGCGATTTTTCCCGACCCGCCGTTTAGCAGAACCTTTTTGTAATATTCTTCCGCCTCTTCGTAATTTCCGCTCGTCTCCGCCGACTCCGCAGATTCAAGATAATCGTTTGGAGTTTTACCCGCTTCCATCCAGTAAAGCTCTTCAGCTCTAACCTCTGCGCCGCGAACTCCGGCAGTCGACATTGCCGAGTACAAATTTTGTATAGAAGTTTTTCGGCATCTGGCCGCCGCCGCGACCGCCCACTCAGGAATATTATTTGGAGTCGCCGCTGAGACGATTGAATTAAATCCGATAAATATTATAGCGCTAAGAATGAATGCTATTCTTTTCATCTTCCTGCTCCTTTTGCTTTATCAAGATTTTTTCTTATGCCTTCATCCGATGTCAATTGCAACGCTCGTTCGAAATATGAAATTGCAGTATCTCTATCTCCTCGCAGTAGAGCGACATTTCCAATATTATTTAAAGCCGCGGCCGAAATTCCGTCTCTCATGAAATATGCCTCAGCCCTATCTAATAGCCCAAATCTGGCAAATAAGACTCCTAGCTTATTAAATGAAGTTGAATCGCTTGGATTCCCTATAACTAAATTTTTTTCCAGAGCTTCTGCCATTTTGGTTCTTGCCTTGAGATCATCTGTTAGCGATCGCGCGATAATTTTATCTTTCGAAGGAAGTGAAGCTCGCCATTCTGTAGGCATTGTTGTTACCGGTGGAAAATTTTCCCATGCTGATGCAATCTCTACAAATCTAATTTCGGAAGGATGCGCTTTGTATTTTTTTAGCATTTCAGAGCTGGCCTTGACTGCATCGGAAAAAGTTCCGCTAAAGAGTGTTGTCTCTATGGGAATCCATATGCTTCCGCCATGTTCGACGCAATTTCCTTTTTCCGAAATAAGTTCTTCGGCTTCCGGCGGCATTTCAGAATCTATAAGGAGCAAGATGTGCCCTGGCAGGTCCGCAATCATTGTTCTTATGCCGAGATTCTCCAAGAGCGCCGAATATAGAACAACTAGATCGTCACAATCTCCTGCTTTGTTGCGAAGAGTTTCTTCAGGAAGTTGGACTGAATCGATTGCTCCGTGCTCTTCAGAGACTTTAGAATATGGCGTAAGAGGATCGGATTGATATTTTAAACCAAATTCAATTAAGGCGTTTCTTAGAATTTGAGCCAGTCTTTGAGGAAGATTTGCATCGAACTTTAATTCATTAGAATAAGCGGAAATATTTCTGGCAAATTCGGCGACTACAGGTGAGCGATGAGTTACAAAGCCGGCAATTCTTGATGGGTCTTCCCATGTTAAAGATGTTCTAGCGTATATTCTAACCTGTTCCGTCTTTCTGACTTCTACCGGATCACCAAACCTAAAATAAGTCAGCTTGAGTTCAATCTGCTTGGTTTCATTTTCAGTTATACCGAGAACTGAATTGGAAAGTTCAACACGAATTGGAATGAGAATTGTTTCCCCCGGTTCAATTCTAATAATGACCGAGTCGGATGGAAAATCCATTGCATTTTTGATGAATGCCGAAACTCTAATTCTTTCTAAAGGCTCTCGTCCGGAATTTACGATCTCGGCGAAACCGATAGGCTTTGAAAAATAAGTTTTGTAAAGAATAGGAAAGATTGGTTCCATCTGGAAGGAGATAATTTCGAGTCGCGGTCTATTTTCTCCAAATAATCTCCGTGCCTCTTCTGCGCGCCGCAATGCATCTCTGTGTTCAGCCGCAGGCTTTATTGCAACCGCTGATGTGAGCAATTGGACTGCAGTGTCGAATTCACTATTCATAAGTGATACCAGTCCTGCTACATATAGATATTCTGCGTCTTTAAAATTCACTTGTATGGATCGCAAAGCGTTAGTTGCGGCAATACTATCGCCTTTCAAGAGTGCAACTCGCGCTAATCCGATTAGAGCTTCTGTATCTTGAGAATTGAGCTTCTGCGCATGTTCGTACGCATCCATGGATTCTCGGTAACGCTCGAGCTTTTCGCCGGCGAGCCCGAGCCATCTCCACACAGCCGCATTGTCCGGCTCTTGCAATACAGCGCGCGACAATCGTTCGAATGCAAGCGAATACATTCCAAGTTCTAATGCGCTTCGGCCTTCTGCCGCAAAGTGAATGGTTTCAATTGAAGCATTACCAACTTTACCGTTGTCTGCAACTGCCCGAATTCGGTACCTCTTCGATATTCCAAATGGAATGGTGCATGAATTGCTTTGAATTTTTGTAAGGGTATTATACCTTACATCTTCAGCTCCCTCTACTATGTAATCCGCTACGAACGCCTGCGATTCGCATCTCCATGAAATATTGATTCCTTTCAAATCATGAGTAAAACCAATTTGAATATCTTCCGGAACGGGAAGAATTAGTTCGCTTGTTCTGAATATAGCGCGCGCAAATTCATAACCTCTTCTCCCAAATTCATTTATTCCGAAAACTTTAACTTCATATTCTTTTTCTTCATCAAGACTCGATACTGTGCATTCGGTTTCTGAGGTTAATGCGGCAGAAGAGCTATCGATAATAATTTCGTATGATGATGAATTTTGATTCGGATTTATCCACGATAATTTTGCACTTCGCATTTCAGGCGATACAAAAATTTCTTTTGGCGGCGTTGCCGGTAAATCCAGTGCTATCTCGATAATGCCGTCGCGTCTCGATAAGAAGATTCTGTTATTTTCTACAACCATTGCATTTGCTCGACGAAGTCCGCCCTTACCAATGCCGTCTGTTCCAATCTCAAGAAGCGGCATTAGGTTGGATGAATAAATTCTGATGCACGGTCCCGCCTCGTCGAGCAAATAAAGCCTTCCGCTGTTGTCCGATTTTAGAGCTACTGGCTCAACTCCTTCGGCCATTATACCCGAGTAATTTCCTGATTGATCATATTTTAGTAATCTGCCGTTTTTCGCATCAGCTATAAAAATATTTTCTTCGGCGTCAAATGCGGCTCCGACAGGTTTTTCGAATTCGCCGGGCTTATCGCCATTTGCTCCTACACTTGTCATGTAAGTTCCGTCAGGACTGAATAGCTCGACCTTCTCTTTATCTACAATTGCAATAATGCCTTTTTGAGATATAGCAAGCGCGCTTGGAGCAATAAGTTTGCCGGGGCCGCCTCTAAAAAATATGACGCGAGAACCTTTTCCAAACGAAAAAAGTTCGTTCAACGATTCGTCGAAAACTTTTATTTCACCTTTTCCCTTTTCAGCTACATATAGCCTTGATTTTGCATCTACAACAGCCGCAGAGGGAGTTTTCATTCTCTGATTAATAACTGCTACTTCATTCATTTTTTCGTCAAGAACTGAGACTCTTTCTTCTTTTGCAACGACGAGTCTTCCGAGAGCATCGCATCCGATCGGCTCCGCTTTATTCGGATGCACTCCGATCCATCTTGCGGAAAGAATGTATTCGGGTTTCTCCTTCGGAATTTCAGTTGCCGGCCAGAAGAGCTCATGAATTGAACGGTTCGATGCGTCAGCTATTCTCAGAAGCCCGTCAACTCCGATCTTAAGATCGACTATATCTCGAAATTGTCCCCTGTCCTTGCCTCTAGTTCCGAACGCACCTTGAGGATGATTGGGAAACGAAAATCTCAAGACTCGATTTTCTTTTGCATCCGCTACATATATTATTCCGGCGGTATCGACTGTTAATGCCGATGGATTATTTATCTCCGCAATTTGCCCGCGGTATCTTCCGCCTGATGTATAAATGGCAATTCTTTTGTTGCCTCTGTCCGCAATAAAAACATTTCCGCTTACGTCTACTGCAACATCCGACGGATTGGAAAGCTCGGCTTCATCTTTTGCGTCTTTGCCGATGACAGTCAGTGGAAGACCGTCTGGGGAAATTACGAATACAACATCTCGGCCGTAATCGGACGCATAAATGTTTCCGGCATTGTCGATAGCTAATCCCGTGATAGAAGAAAAATTCAGTATCGAATCGTCGATCAGCGTCGGTAGTTCAGTTCCATCATTAAGAAATTTTCTTATGCATTTAGATTCAGCAACGTAAAGAATGTTGCCGTTGGTTGCCAGTGCGGCTGGCCGCACCGAAATACTTTTACTTTGCCCATCGTTTCTTCTAAGAATGACTCTTCTGCTGCTTGCGTCAGCTATTGCTAGAGTGCCGTCGGAAAAAACTGCTATGCGCCCGATCCCTTTCGGAGTATTTTGCTCTCTATCGCGGCTGAAAACAAAATAGTTTTTTATTGATACTGCATCCAGCCCCACTGCAGCAATTCCTGAAATAGAAATTAAAATAGCCGGTAAAAATATTTTGGTTGCAATTATTCTAAAATAATTCATAACTTTATTTAATGATACATTTTCAATTTGGAAACGCAAAAGTTAATCTTCATCTTCCAGAAAATTCTCAGGAAGAAACACTTCCGTATTTGTAACTATTCAGCACACTTGGTAACCGTTTACCTGTTTTTACCGCCGAATTCGCCGAACAAGAGACGAATTGGAAGTAAGGTTTTGTCATTTCCGAGTTCGAATTATCATTTTGAATTGGAGCTTTTCGGCCCCGAAGTTAATGAGGAGTTCGAGAGCAAGTCCGTTAGCTTTGAGATTTTGAGATAATGATGCACTTGCGCCTCGTCGCGAACCGTGATGGGCTCTTGCTGTAAAGCGCCTAATCCAATCTTTCGGAGATGTCGAGAGAGCGAGTTCTCGTATATCTTTTCCAGGAACTCGTTCCCAAAATAGCAGTGAGTCTCAAAGGCCGCTTGCCGAATTCTTCCCGTCAATTCTTCATGTTCGAGAGGGATCTTCATTATTTACCTATTCGCCGTCTTCGGCGATTTCGGTGGTTAAAAATGGCTGAATAGTTACCCTTATTTTATTAGGTCATCGGCCGAGGCCTGCGGCGCTTCACGAATTCCTCGACCTCTCGCCGGAGTTCCTCGGAATCATCTTTATCGCAGGTGGAGCGGTTCTTCAATCTTTCTGAACCCGAGGCCGTCTGAGCGGCGTCATGCGGATTCGCTTATCGTCCACGACGCTGAAATGGCCGAGCCATTCCTCGCGCGATGTAATCGCGGCCGTGATCTTTGCAACGATCTCATCTGCCGGAACGCCGTGAAGGCGAAAGAGGATGATTCCCGGAATGACGGTGCGCGTCCGAACGAAGGCGACCTCGCCGAAGTCCTTGTCAAAGGTCAGAAGAATTCGATTCTCTTTCACGGCGTGATCCCAGACCTCTTCATCCGGCGCACCGGGCGCAATGTCGCGGATCCACGACACGTCATGCCCAGCCTCGCGAAGCGTCTTGACTACAAGGGTGTCGAAGTTTTCGTCGGCGAGAAAACGCACGGGTCAGCCAGCAACCTGGTATACCTTCTCCACCCGCACGAGTTCGTTGGCAAAGGCGAGACAGGCGAGAATGTCCTCGTGCGTCACATGCGGATAGTGCTCCATGATCTGCTTCTCGGTCCAGCCGTTGGCTAGAAGGTCGGTGATGAATTCCACGGTCATGCGCGTTCCCTTGATGACCGGTTTTCCCACCATGACCTTCGGATCGGCGACGATTCTTTCTTCCCAGTTCATGCTTTCACCTCACCCTGCGCTTTCCTCTGTCTTTGTCGAAGATAAAGTAATTTTTGATTGATACTGCATCCAGCCCCTCTGCAACAATTCCTGAAATAGAAATTAAAATTGCCGGTAAAAATAATTTGATTGCAATTATTCTAAAATAATTCATAACTTTATTTAATGATACATTTTCAATTCGGAAACGCAAAGGTTAATCTTTATCTTCCTGAAAATTCTCAGGAAGAAACACTTCCGTATTTTATTAGGTCGTTTGAAGGAAACGCACTTCCTGACTGTAGAATAGAAATTTCTATTCGGCCGGCTGAAAAAGCTCCGCCTTCCGCCGTTGAAATTGGAAGAGCTTTTGGACTGTCTCAGACAAAAGTTTGCAGAAAAAAATTAAGTTCAATTTCTGCACAACTGGAAATATTTACAATTATTCCTTCTGCGCCTAATCGTTCTGACAGACTTTCCTCAATTGTTGTTCCGGCGATTCTTTACGCCTTGTCGGAATTTGGGATTGTGCCCATTCATGCTTCAAGCGTATTATTCAATGGAAAAGCAGTTCTCTTCGCCGGCCGCAGCGGGAGCGGCAAGAGCACAATTGCAGAGAGATTATCCAGCGAGGGGTTTGAGTTTTTATCTGATGACAGAATACTTTTATGGAAAGAAGAAATAGAAGGAAAAAGTATTATTAAAGCCGTTCCTTCTTTCGAACTTCAGAATCCGTTTACAAGATTTAGGTTAGAATTTGAGAAGCGAAAAAAAAGTTCCAGAAGGCGCAAAGCTGAATTTGGAAAAACTGCTGAATTGTCGAGAATTATTTTCGTAGAGGTTAAACCTTTTGAAGAATCTCAGATTTACACTCTTTCAAAAGCTCCGATTTCTGCTCTCATGGCTGTTTCGTGCGGCGGCTATTATCAGCTTGATTCTCTCTCTATTTTGGAGAGCAGTATGGGTGAGGAGAAGTTCCTCGGCTTGACGCTTGGAAAGAATGAGAATAAAATTTTTAAAGAACTTGTTGAAGTAATACGTCAATGAATTTTAACTCAAATTATTGAGTAAAATTCATTTCGATTAATGAAAGGTGATGGCTATGGCTTTGGGTAAATCTGTTAATGTGGCTGTTGTAGGCGTGACTGGCGCAGTTGGGCAGGAATTTTTGACTGTGCTGGCGGAACGAAATTTCCCGATTAAAAATCTTCGGGTTATGGCTTCTCAACGCTCGGCGGGAAAGAGAATAACTTATTGTGGAAAAGAGTATATTGTAGAAGACCTTGCTAATGCCGATCCCAAAGGAATAGATATTGCTCTATTTTCTGCCGGAGGTTCTAGATCTAAGGAATTCGCTCCAAAATTTGCCTCTGCCGGTTGCATAGTTGTCGATAATTCCTCTGCGTTTCGGATGGATCCTGAAGTTCCTCTTGTGGTTCCCGAAGTTAATCCTTCTGCGATTAAAATTCGTCCGAAAGGAATAATCGCGAATCCAAATTGCTCTACAATAATTGCTGTAGTTCCTCTTTGGCCTCTTCATAAGAGAGCAAAAGTGAAACGATTTATTGTCTCAACTTATCAGGCAGTGTCCGGTGCGGGAGCAAAAGCAATCTACGAATTGGAAAATCAGACCAAGGAAGTTCTCGAAGGGAAAAAAGCTTCTCCGAATATTTTTCCGCATCCTATTGCATTCAATCTCTTTTCGCATAATTCCAAAATCGGAGACGACGGTTATAATGAGGAAGAGACAAAGATGCGCAAAGAAACGCACAAAATTTTCGGCGATTCGACGATTCGTATCTCGGCAACCTGCGCTAGGGTCCCTGTTTTTAGATCTCATGCCGAGTCAATTAATGCTGATTTCGAAATGAAGATTTCTCCGGAAGAGGCAAGAGAAATTCTTTCGAAAGCGCCTGGAGTTAAGGTAGTGGACGATCGTGAGAAAAATTATTTTCCCATGCCGCTGGAAACTTCAGGACAAGATTTGGTTTTTGCCGGAAGATTTCGAAGAGATTCTTCGTCGGATAACGGGCTTGCATTCTTTATTTCTGGAGATCAACTGCGGAAAGGCGCCGCAACGAATGCAGTACAAATTGCAGAGCTTTTGCTCGAGGAGTAATTAAAATGTCTGAAAATATTTTGACTGTGACTGACAACAATTTTGAGTCTGACGTGTATCAATCGAAGAACCCTGTGCTAGTCGATTTTTGGGCGCCGTGGTGCGGACCTTGCCGTATGATTGCTCCTATTCTCGAAGAGATTGCTTCTGAATATGCAGGTAAGCTTAAGATCGGAAAATACAATGTGGATGAAAACCAGCAATATGCTTCAGAATTGGGCATTAGGGGGATTCCAGCGTTGTTTATTTTCAAAGGAAAGGACGCTGTAGGCAAAATAGTCGGAGCGCTTCCTAAGTCGGAATTGATTCGTAAAATAGATGAAGCTCTAGGCAATTAATTAATGAGAACTTGTAGAATTGCCGTTCTGCTAACATTCATCTTTTTAATCGTTGCTTCTCCTGTTTATGCGGATAGAGGTCTTGTAATTGATGCGGTGAATCTAAACGGTTTTTCGGTCAATACGATAAGTGTGAAACCTGGTTCAAGAATTTTCGGAACTTTGTTAATCTCGACATCTTCTTCTTCTTTTTTTAGAACTCATACCGGCGTTTGGCTTCCATCGTGGGATAAGCGTCAGGAATCAATGAAGGTGTTTCTGAACTCGGTTGGAGGTTCGGATCAGACCAATGTCGATATCGATATTGCTGCTCCTTCTGCTCCAGGAACATATTATTTGCTCTTTTGTTTTGATCGTAAACGAGCAAGCGAGATGTTCAATGAAATTACTTTGAGGACGGATGAAACTATTTTTTCGAACGGCCGCGCAATAAAAGTTATTGTTGCTCCCAATGCTGTTGAACCTCCGAAACCGAACACTCGCGACCGCGCTCTCGAACTTCTTATTGATGGAGCAAATGGTTCAGGGAATGCAGGATACGGCTCTGAGAATGAGTCTTGGTGGAAGATTCAAACCGCTGGAACTTCTTTTGCTTTAGGTGAAGGACTGCTGATAACTCTTAATGGCATGAATGCCGCCGCTGATCTTGACGTAGAGGTACAAGACGCTAACGGCAGACGCCTCGGTTGGTCGGAAAATGAAGGAAGCAAACTTGAATCGAGTGTTGTCAGGGTTAAACCCGGCGAAATAATTTATGTAAGGGTTTTCGGTTTCAAGCAGGGAGAAGTTTCAGGCTATACAATATCTACAAAAAAAATTAATATTTCGAAATCAATCGTCGATCCGTCTAATGGAAAAGCTTTGAGAATTGGAAATGGTTACAAAGCAGTAGGTAGAGCAGGAGAAGGCATTGCAGGCTCTGCCTGGTATTCGATAGCTTTTTCGAATGAGGGATCTTTGAAAGTAGAAATACGTGGGACCCAAACTGACAAAGACATTGATCTGTGGATTTACGATGATCTCGGAAATATTCGCTCTGTAAGCAGGGAAGATGGTTCAGGTTTGGAACGTGTTTCATTGGACAGAGTGGAATCAGGTGTTTATTACATTAGAGTCGGAGCATATAAAAGAATTGATGAGAGCGATTTTAATATTGAAGTGCAAGCAATTGGTGCTCTGTCTTTTGGAACTCAGAACAAGACTATTTCTAATTCTGGAGTTGACTCAGGACAGCGTTGCCCTGTTGCTTTCGAGGTTGCTAAAGATTCGTCGTTCGAGGGTTATATCAAGGTTTCAAATGAAGCTTCTTTCCTTATTGAGGTATTTACCGGTTGGGGTGAAATTGGAAAATTTAATTCAATAAGGGTTATTGCTCCAGATAGCACGATTCTTTGGAATGTAGCATCAAAAGGCAGAGGCTGGGAAGCAGAGAGAGTGGCTACCAGAGGTTCAGGAATGTATTTGATTAGTATTAGTTATGACAGTGAAGGAACGCACAAAGGACGAATTGACTTGAATGGCCTTTCGGATTTGAATATCTATCCGGTTAAAAAGAATGAATTGCAATTAGGCTCGGGTGGTCAGGGACTTGATGCTGTCGAACGTGAAACTCTGCAGAAACTTTATGAACTTTTTGATTCAAGAGGAGCAGGAATATCCAGTGAAGAAGCTGAAATTTTAAAAAGGACTGAAGAACTTTTGATGAAGTATTGAAAAATGAAATTTTCAATTTGCACTTTTCAATTTGCAATTTCAAATA